>JAEZYN010000045.1 GCA_023419095.1 Bacteroidota bacterium
TTAATGGAGTTGGCGAAGCTCCTTCGTCGCTTTTTGCTAAAAAAACTGAAATTTCTCTAAGAAAATTTTGACTCCTTACAGTCGTCGAACCACTTCGTTAGGTTTCAAACTTGCGCGGATACATGCCTGATTGCCGCGCTTCAGACACTGAATTTCTCTTTGTTCTTTTGCCTTGATGCAAAAGAACCAAAAAATCAAGACCTGGATTTATTTGCTAAAAAATTGAGATTTTTTCTAATAAAATCCCCAGAACTCGGGCGGATACGAGATGGCTTCTTCGATTTAAGATCGTTGCCGCCACTCAAACAAGGGGGATTTTTATGAAATTATTAATGAGAAAATTCCGGCATGAATAAAATCTCAATTTTTTTTAACGCAAAAATCTCCGAAGTCGTTTTGGGCGAATCTTAGAATTCAGAACACAGACGATAAGTCTGCGAACGAAGTTCAGTAGCGAAGAAAAGAATTTTCTGTAGTTCTTTTGACTTCGTCGAACCACTCTGTTAGGTTTGACTTGATGCAATTGCGAAGCATATCACGAACTCCGTAGAAAGATAAACAGATGGTGAGTAAAAGAACCAAAAATTGCCTCCAATTTTTAATATTGGAAGGGAGTCGGCGAACCTTCGGTTTCAAGACCTGGATCTTTTTGGCTCGTCATTTATATTTTTTTTGGAATCGCCGATCCGCCGATGGCGGATTGCTAAAATTTAAAATTACCATCTAAAATTTCCTATAATTTATCTCGTCCTCAGACGAGACTCGGGCGGATTGAAAATTATTTCTTCGGCTGGGTATATTCGCCGCCACTCAAACAAAGGAAATTTTTTAACGCTGCTAAATTAAAATTTTTTAACGCAAAAATCTCCGAAGTCGTTTTGGGAAAATCTTAGATTTCAGAACACAGCAGCTCTTGTCATTGACTGCATCGACTCTTCGATTTCAGAACACAGACGATAAGTCTGCGAACGAAGTTCAGAAGCGAAGTGAAGAATTTTCTGTAGTTCTTTTGACTTCGTCGAACCACCCCGTTAGGTTTGCCTTGATGCAATTTCAGAACGCAACGAAGCGAAGTGAAGAATTTTCTGTAGTTCTTTTGCCTTGATGCAAAAGAACCAAAATCAAGACCTGGATTTTTTTGCTAAAAAAAAAGTGAAATTTCTCTAAGAAAATTTTCAAACTTGCGCGGAAACCTGTTGGTTTCTTCGGATCAAATGATTGCCGCGCTTCAGACACTGAAAATTTTTGAACACGATAACTAACAAGTCTATATAAAGAGAAATTTCACTTTTTTCTTAACGCAAAAATCTCCGAAGTCGTAATTGGGCGAATCTTCGATTTCAGAACACAGCAGCCTCTGTCATTGACAAGGGGGTGCCTTCGGAATGATGGGGTGCGTTCGGAATGACAATTCTCCATATTCGCAACTTTGGAATGCGCCATTAGGATTTTTAACGGATAATATTTAACTTTACTTTTCGTCAACGACCGTATCTTTGCATTAAATTCATCAACATGGAAAAGAAAATTCATCAGGGACGCAATGTGAAGCGATTCCGTGAAATGCTTGGAATTAAGCAGGAAGCCTTAGCATTTGATCTGGGTGACGACTAACCAAAAGAAAATCTCACTGCTGGAGCAAAAAGAGGTGGTTGAAGATCCGCTGCTGAAGAAAATAGCGGAAGTGCTGAAAATTCCGGTGGAAGCTTTTCAGAATTTTGATGAGGAAAAGGCGGTGAATATTATCGCGAATACCTTTCATGAAGGTGCGGTGGCAAATAATTCCGGTTATATCAGCTGTACTTTTAATCCGCTTGATAAACTTGTTCAACTTCATGAAGAAAAAATAAGTCTCTATGAGCGCATACTTAAGGAGAAGGATGAGATAATGATGCGGCTCGAAAAGATGATCCGGAATAAATAAGATTAAAGAACTGACGTAAGAGATTTTGCTGCAAAGGAAATTTCAGTTTTTATTTACTTTTTACTTATATCCAGCCAGTTTTTTTTTGGTATGCTTGATAAGCCCTGCATTGCGTCGAGACCAAAGTATACACAGGCTCCTGTTACTTCACGGTGAATACAAACTAAGCCGCCAATAACAGGCGTGCGTGCGATTACGCCTTATTGCTTCTTTTCCTGTCAGCGGCCTGTATTCCCTTACCTGGTGAGCCGCAACGCAGGCGCTTCGAAGCCGAAACACGGATTATCCGTATTATTTAGAAAAGCACCAGACCACTCTCTAAAATCACCAAAATTCCTATTTTCTTAAATATTATCAATAAATCCTTAAATTTGAAGCGTCAAACCGGCGTGCAGAAAAACCGCCTTACAAAAAAAGTACTTTCTCCGATGCAAAGTAATCTGGCGATAAAAGCCGTGAACATCTCCAAACAATACCGCCTCGGCGAAGTCGGCACCGGCACCCTGTCCCATGACCTGAACCGCGCGTGGGCAAAACTGCGCGGCAAGGAAGACCCGTTCCTGAAGATCGGCGAGAGCAACGACCGCTCTACCAAGGGCAGCAGTGACTATGTCTGGTCACTTCAAGACATCAACTTTGAGATCCAGAAAGGCGATGCCGTAGGCATTATCGGGCGCAACGGTGCGGGAAAATCTACCCTCTTAAAACTGCTGAGCCGAGTCACCAAACCCACGACCGGACACTTCGAGGTGCAGGGACGTATTGCGTCATTGCTCGAGGTGGGCACAGGCTTCAACCCGGAGATGACGGGCCGCGAGAATATTTTCCTGAACGGTGCGATCCTGGGCATGCGCCGGCAGGAGATTAAAAGGAAGTTCGATGAGATTGTGGATTTTGCGGGCGTGGAGCGGTATATCGATACACCGGTGAAGCGCTATTCGTCGGGGATGTATGTGCGGCTGGCCTTTGCGGTGGCCGCGCATCTGGAGTCGGAGGTCCTGATCGTGGATGAGGTATTGGCTGTGGGTGATGCGGAGTTCCAGAAAAAATGCCTGGGCAAGATGGGGGATGTGAGTAAGGGTGAAGGCAGGACGGTGCTGTTTGTGAGTCATAATATGGCGAGCGTAAAAACATTGTGCAACAACGGTATTTTATTGAAAAACGGATTGGTGGATTATGCTGGCGATGTGGACAGTTGCGTAAGTTATTATCTGGGAGAATCCAGCGGACAGACCGAAAATGAAAGGACTTTGGATCTAGGAAACGAAATCATTCAGATAAGAACTATTAAAGTTCTTAATCCAAATACTAACCGGCCCGACATTATTGATGAGAATAAAGAAATTGAGTTGGTTACAGAATTTGATTTAAAAACAAATCAAGCTGATCGTTATCACATCACATATCATCTACTTAACGAAATGGGTGAAGGGCTCTTTTCATTTACAAGTAATAACAGCACCACTTTAATAGAAGGTTTTAATAAGGTAAAATGTGTATTTCCTGCGAAATTCTTTCAGTCCGGAAACTTCTTTTTAAACTTTTTCTTTGTAGAGGATAAAAGAAGGGCAGTTTTTGTTGAAAACGATATTTTTAACTTTAAAGTGCAGGATGGTGAAAGAGAATTAGGAGTATATATGGGGAGAGAACCTGGTTATATCAGACCAAAATTTACATGGGAAAATATTTCAGTATGATACCCGTAACCAAACCTTTTTTACCGCCCAAAGACGTTTATGAATCTTATCTTGATGGTATATGGCAGCGAAATTGGCTTACAAACATGGGGCCGCTTGCGAGTGACTTGGAACTCCGTCTGAAAGACCATCTGAATGTTGACTATTTACTATTTGTAACTAATGGAACAGTTGCACTGCAAATGGCCATTAAAGCATTGGATCTGAAGGGCGAAATCATTACTACGCCATTTTCTTTTGTGGCTACCACGAGTTCTATTGTGTGGGAAGGTTGTACGCCCGTGTTTGTCGATATAGATGAAAGCACACTTAATATTGATGCCGAAAAGATAGAAGCCGCCATCACCGACAGAACTTCAGCAATTCTTGCAACGCATGTATATGGAAATCCTTGCGACGTTACAAAAATTCAGGAAATCGCACATAAGTACAAGCTGAAAGTGATTTACGATGGCGCCCATGCGTTTAATGTCACTGTTTATGGTAAATCAATTTTTGAATACGGTGATATTTCAACATGTTCGCTACATGCCACTAAATTATACCACAGTATAGAGGGCGGAGTGGTAGTAAGTAAAGATGTTGAGGTTCACAAGAAACTGGAGCGTATGCGAAACTTTGGAATCGCAGGCTTTGATTTGTATTCAACGCTTGGACTAAACGCTAAGAATTCCGAATTTCATGCAGCTATGGGACTTGCGAATCTTAATTATGTTTCTAAAATCATAGAAAAGCGACTTTTGCTGAGTGGGCGGTATAATCAAAATTTGCGGGAATTGCATTCGCGCAGACCGCTGTGGCATCCCAGCTCTGCAAATAATGGGGCTTATTATCCAATCATCCTGCAAAGCGAGAATCTATTAAAGCAGGTTTCAGACCTCCTTAGTGCTTCTAATATTGGGACTCGAAGATATTTTTATCCCAGTTTAGCTTCAGCATTACCATATGTTTCCCATCAGAATTTCCCGGTCACGGATAACGTATCACATAGAGTACTATGTCTGCCTTTATTTTATGAACTTACATTCGAGCAGATTGATATGATCTGTAAAAAAATACTAAAAATACAAGAGGATTATTTGTAATGACAATACTAATTATAGGCCAGTGTACACTTCATTGGGGCAGAATGGAATTCGGAAATATAGGGAATTACTATATTATTGAACCTTTTGTGCGGGAGCTGCATACAAATTTTCCTGATGCTAAAATCAGAACAACTTTTCAAATGTCGGATAGATTTTGCGGACAAGAAGATGTTGAAGTACTTCCTATGGACTATTATTATGGCTTTTTGGAATCTGATTTAGCTACTGCTGAAAAGGAATACATGATTGCTAAGAGATTTTCCGAAACAGGAGAACTTGCAGAGACTACTCCTTATATTGAAACTGTACTGAATAGTGATCTAGTGATTGATTTCAGCGGTGATATTTGGGGTGACAACGCGGATTTTCTTGGTGAGAATCGTTTTTTAGTAGGATTATATAAAGATCGGGTAGCCCAGTTGTTGGGTAAGAAAACGGTTATGCTCGCCGGTTCTCCAGGTCCTTTTTCACATAGAAAAAATCTTGAATTTGCAAAAGAAGTTTTTGAGAATTTTGATTTAGTTACTAATCGCGAAGCAGTCAGTCGTGGTATATTAAAAGATTATGGTTTTAGATTAGATAATCTTGTGGATTTGAGCTGTCCCGCGTTTCTTTTTGAACCTAAAAACGATTTAGATAAACAAACCATTTTTCCGGCTTTCGAACCGAGTAGCAATACCAAAATCGTGGGAGTAATTCTGTGCGGTTGGAACTTCCTCAATGGACCTTTTGATAAGCCCGTAAGAGATGATTGTGATTACGATTTCATCGTAAAGCCTCTAACAGAATTTCTGGACAAAGAAAGAAAAGCAACTTTGTGCTTGATGTCACATTCAAACGGTTTTATCCCCGGAAAAGAGCCGTTTGAATTAATTCATGGAAGAGATTACCCCATAATAAAACAGTTGGAAAAGATTCTGACGGAGAAGGGCTATGCTGAACGTATCTATACATTAAACGGAGTGTATGACGCTTGGACAACAAAAGCGATCATCGGAACTTTCGATATGCTCATTAGCGGAAGAATTCATGCAGCGGTTTCCGGATTGAGTCAGCAAGTTCCAACAGTTATAATAGATTACGGGCATGAACCCAAGGCGCATAAATTGAAAGGGTTTGCAACAGAAGCAGGTATGCTGAATTATGTTGCAGATCCCGAATCTAAAGATGATATTTTCAAGAAAATTAAAATGTGCTGGGGCGCCCTGGATGAAATCAGAGATCAACTTTCACAAAATATTCCCAAAGTACAGGAAAAGTCAAAACATAATTTTGAGCTACTAAAAGATTTGTTTTAAATGAAGAAAATTGGAATTATGCAGCCATATTTTCTGCCTTATATCGGATACTTCCAGTTGATGGATATGGTGGACGAATTTGTACTGTACGATACTATCCAATTTACAAAAAAGGGATGGATACCCCGGAACCGTATGCTTCAGAATAATAAAGATTGCTTTTTTACCCTGCCTTTAAGGAAAGATTCTGATTTCTTAAACATCAATGAAAGATATCTTGCCGATTCTTATAATGCGGATAAAGACAAGCTGTTGAGGAAAATCGAAAATAATTATAGCAAAGCACCGTACTTCACATCATTTTATCCTGTTGTAGAAGAGGTTTTAAACAATAAGAGTAGGAATTTATTTGACTTTGTTTACAATAGTTTAAATATTATAAAGGGCTTATTACATATTAGTACCCCTATTGTCAGATCATCAGAACTTGATAAAAATATAGAACTTATAAAAGGACAGGAAAAAGTTTTGGCAATATGTAACGAATTGCAAGCAACACATTATATTAATCCAATTGGAGGTACAGCTTTGTATAATAAAAAGGATTTCAGAGAGAATAATATCGAACTGAATTTTCTGCAATCTAACGATATAGTATATCCGCAGTTCTCAGGAGAATTCGTACAATGGTTATCAATTTTGGATGTGCTTATGTTCAATTCGGTTGAGCAGACGCGGGGCTACTTAGATAAATACAGATTACTTTGACATGAAATTTAGAATAAAATTCAATATTAGTACTCTGGCAACAATCACTTCCTACTTAATGAAAGTGAAAGATGCTTTTATCCCATCGCTTGATACTCAGGTTGAAATTGTGCAATACGCAAAAAAAATACATGAATCTGCAACCCGTGTCGAGTGTCACTTTGAAGATAAGCTTATTGGATTATGTGGGGTATATCTTAATGATGAAGAAGGTAAGGCTTTTATTACAACAATCAGTGTTATTCCTTCTTTTCAGAATCAGGGGATAGCGCAATTATTGATGGACCAAGTTGTCGACCACTGCAAGAGTAAATCTAATATTACCTATATTGAATTGCAAGTTTCAGAAAGCAATGAACCGGCCAGAAAATTCTACGCAAAAAATGGTTTCCAAATCACGGAGGACGTTGTTGATAATTTAATGTTAAAAAAATCAATCTAGTGCGGGATCGACCATTAGTTTCCATATGTTGCCTTACTTACAATCATGAACCCTATATTCGTGAATGCCTCGAAGGTTTTCTAATGCAAAAATGTGAATTCACATTCGAGGTTTTAATACACGATGATGCTTCCACTGATGGAACAGCAAAAATTATTAAGGAGTATGAAACAAAGTACCCTGAAATAATAAAACCAATCTATCAAAATGAGAATCAATATTCCAAGCGTGAGGGAAGTCTTAGTCTAAGATATAATTTCCCTCGCGCGAAGGGAGTGTATATTGCGATGTGCGAAGGCGACGACTACTGGACAGACCCATTTAAATTACAGAAGCAGGTGAGTTTTTTAGAAGCGAATAATCAATATTCCGTGTGCTGGCACCGTTACCAAGTATCGCAGAATGGTAAAATTACCGGAAGAATTCTTCCAGAGATTTCAGATGATTTTGTGATTACTAAAAGTAATTTTTTCGATAAGTGGTATACGAAAACCTTAAGCGTTGTGTTTCGTAAGAAGGCGTTATCCAAAATTGATTTTTCAAAGTATAATAATTTTAAAGATTCTACCTTATTTTATGAATTTTTAAAACAAGGTTATGGTTTGTGTTTTAAATTTGTCGGCGGTATATACCAAAATAATTCCACCGGTATTTGGTCTAGTTTATCCGAAAAATTGCAATTAAGAAGTGCAAGTTTAAATATAGAAGAATTGTATCGTCATAATACTGACGATATATTTCTGCAAAATAATTTAAAGGGACTTATTAAAACATTCGTCCAAAAAGGTCATTATAGTGATTGGATTTTTGTTTTGTCAAACTTTAAAACAGCAAAGTTTAAATTATTTTTAATTAACACAATATTTCGAATGACTGTGAACAAATTTTTTTCAAAATTGAGAATTTATAATTAAATAATCTTCTAATGAAATTATTAGCAGTTCTGGTAAATTATGGCGATGAACAACTTATTTATCTTGAAAAAGTTATTCAAAATTTAAAAAGCTTTAATAAATATCAAGTTACGGTTATCGTTAACAGTAATATCCCGTTAAACATTCACGGAATTGACAAGGTTAATGTTATTATCTTGGATGACTATCAGCTACTACCGTTGACGTGTAGAAAAACAATTTGGGAAAATAAGGATAAATACGATGTATTTATTTTCAGTGAAAATGATCATCTGTTTTTAGAAAAGCATATTGATAAGCATCTGGAATATGAAAAAATATTGCCTTCAAATATAATTTCAGGCTTAATTCAATACGAAAAGGCAGGCGACGACTTTTACTATCCCGCATATCATTCTCACTTTGAATGGGATTTTAAGTCCGTTAAAACCTATGGCGGAAAAAAGTTCGCTCATTTCAAGAATTTACATCAGGCAAGTTTTATTTTAACCAAAGCACAATTATTACGCGCTGGTAAGAAAATAAATTTTGAAAGGTTGATTCCTGACAATGATAAATGGTGGCTCAGAAAATGGAAGAACTTTCAAATTAAGCTCTTTAACAAAAAATTTCCCCCTAAATACATTTACAGTGCTAAATGTAAAGTAAATACAGACGTATACATGTATGGAGGGTTTAAGAAAATGATATGTATTTCTGAATTTGAGGACAACTTGATACATCATCTTCCAAATCTTTATATCAATGGAGATAAAGGTCGCTATAAGAAAAGAAGTGATCAGAAGAGGATGCAGGACGCGCTAGATAAATTGTTAAATTAATCTATTATTTAAGTGTAAAAGTTGTTTAATGCATCTACGTGTCTCCGTCATCATTCCTAACTACAACCACGCTTTATTTCTAAGGCAAAGAATTGAAAGTGCCCTTAATCAAACCTATCAGGATTTTGAAGTCATCCTCATGGACGATGCTTCCACCGATGAAAGCCGGAACATTATTGAATCTTACCGCAATCACACGAAAGTCAGTACGATCAGTTACAATACAATTAATTCCGGCAGCGTTTTTAAACAGTGGATCAAAGGTCTGCAATTTGCCAAAGGTGAACTGATCTGGATCGCAGAAAGCGACGACCTGGCCGCACCCGGATTTTTGGAAACTTGTGTCGCGCATCTCGAGCAAAACAGTGCAGCAGATATGGTTTTTACCAATTCGAAAATTATTTCCAGTACAGGCGCAAAGTTGGGTACTACCGCTGAAGAAAAAACAGATCTTTTTGCTCGCCTGAGCGCGGCAGGAAACAGCATCATCCGCGGAAACGCAGTGGAATTCCTGCTTACTGAGATGATTATTTCCAACGCCAGCAGCGTATTGTTCCACAAGCATGCTTTTCAAAAAATCGACCTGACCAAGCTCGCGGAATTTACAAACACGGGTGACCGTTTTGTATATTTGGGCATCGCCTTACAAGGACGCATTCATTACGTACCTGTAGCACTCAATTTCATGCGGCTGCACGGAAACAATACGACCACTTCCGGTTTCGCCAACGGGAATATCCACCGCGACCGCCTAAAGGTGTTGCATTTCTATTTTGATGAATTGTTGTTAAGCACCGATAAACCCGTAGAGGTGAGCAGGTTTTACAAGAATAATTTTTTGTCGTTTCTTACCCATGGAGAAACCGCGGATAATGCAGGCGTGCTGAAGAAAATATACAGATCGGGCAATATAGACGGCCTGACCTACGGGTTGTTTAAACTTTATTCGGTGGCTGTGCGTAGAAACCGCCGGAAACCAAGTATATTGCAGCGCATTTTATATCGCATTCTTTTACTGAAAAATTTACAGAATTCTGACTATCAGAAATAAAACAGGTATGACGGCACCCCTTTTTTCAATTCTTATTGCGCAATACAACAACGGCCGCTATTTCAAAAACTGCTATGACAGTATTGTAGCCCAGACCTATAAAAACTGGGAGGTCATCATCGTGGATGATGGCTCTACTGACAATTCGGTGATGATAATGAAGGAAATGATTGGTGATGACGCACGCTTTAGAATTGAAATCAACAAGAAAAACGAAGGCTGCGGCTACACCAAAAGACGCTGTACTGAACTGGCTACCGGCGAAATCTGTGGCTTTCTGGATCCGGATGATGCGATAACGGAAGAAGCGCTTGAACTGATGGTTGCCGAACATGATAAATATCCCGAGGCGGCAATGATTTACTCTAAACCCTTTTGGTGTGATGAAAATTTGAAGGTACAGTATATCAGAGAGTCTGAACAGATTGAAAATGGCGTTGGGAATTTTTTTGATTTAGAGGGTAGAATACATCATTTTCTTACATTTAAAAAATCATTCTACGACAAGACGACGGGGATCAGCGCTTATCTGCAAAGGGCAATAGACAAAGATTTGGTTCTGAAACTCTACGAAACCGGACCTGCAGTTCTCTTAGATCAACCACTCTACAAATACAGAATTCACACGAACAGCATTTCTATGAATGCGAATATAGATAAGGCCTATTTCTGGTATTGGGTCACAATAATTGATGCCGCAAAAAGAAGAAATGTCAATATTGAAAATCTTTTTATTGCAAAGGCTTTAAAAAGCCGACGCGAAGTTACACTGGAAAAAGAAATTGCCCGATATAATAGGTCATTTGTTTTCAAAGCGCTCAGGAAGATCGGCTTGTTTTAGCTTAAAAAAGTAAGCACAATTTAATACAATTCTAATGAAAATAAAATCGCCGGTCTTAGGCTTTGTCCGCTACTCGCAGATCATCGACTTCGGAGAAAAGAGCAGTCGCATCTTTGACAAAGATTATTTTGAATACAGGTTCGACATCTTCACCCGAATTACCCTGCGGGCATTCAGACATCAAACCTGCCAAAATTTTATTCTTACAGTGCTGCATTCTGACAGGATGCCGGAAAAATATAAATGCTTCTTCCTGGCCCTGGAAAAACAGAACATCTTTTTACGTAATGTATTCATGCCTGATGGACACGAGGCGTTCCAAACTGCCTGCCAAAGCACTTTAGAGCTGGTTCCGGATGAAGCGCAGGAAATAGTCACTTTCCGAATTGATAACGACGACGCTGTACCAGTGGACTTTATAGAAAATTTGCATTTATGTTGCACAAAAAGTTTTGTCGGCACGGTTATCAGTTTTCCCAGTATCATCATTATAAAGAGAGTTTCTGCAGAAAAATACATGATCGAGAACAGATATTATCCTTCCAATTCCATTGGATTAGCCTTGGTTACGGAACGCGGCAACTACAGATCGATATTGGAGGAGCCGCAGCATCATCTTGTTAATGATAATAACAAACTACTACTGATGCCGCGAAACAAGGGGGCTGTGCTGCAGACAATAAATGGAGAAAATGCGATTAACAGAATTAATAGGGGAAATGCTGTGACTCTCAGCGCAGAAGAGGTTTACTATTTTTTAAAATCCCGTCAATATTCCGCTTTGGATATCACTGTACTGTACCCGTTACCTGAAAAAAAGGAACGTGTTCGGCAAATTAGGAAAATCTTTGATCTTCTGCTTCCGCCCATTGTCCATACTGCTGTGAGAAAATTTAGGGGATAAAGAATTTGCAATTAAAAAATAGCATCTCCTGCAGTTTACAATAAGCAACTATGGCCATGCATTTAATAAGTATTATAATTCCTGTTTACAACGTAGAACAATACCTTCCGCAGTGTTTGGACAGCGTCTTCAACCAAACCTACTCCAACTTAGAAATTATTCTGGTTAACGATGGTTCTACGGATCGTTGTCCGGAAATATGCGAAGCGTACGCGGCCAGGGATTCCCGCATCAAAGTTATTCATAAGTCCAACGGCGGTCTTTCCGATGCCCGCAATGCCGGCATCCGAGTGGCAACTGGCCAGTATATTGCCTTCCTTGACAGTGACGATCTTCTCGCGCCAATTTTTTTAAAAAAACTTCTGCACGAACTAACCGAGAACGATGCAGATATTGTAGAATGTAATTTTTTCTCCTTTGAGAAGGATGTTGATTTTAATCACAATCAGACTCACAACGTAAAAATTTATGATACTGAAACTGCACTTAAACTGGTAATGGAAGGTATTCTTGGTGGGGTTGTGTGGAACAAGCTCTACCGAAAAGAGTTGGCAGTGAAAACCCTGTTTCCGTTAAATAAAATAAACGAGGACGAGTTTTGGACTTATAAAGTTTTTGCGAAAGCGGAAAGAGTGGTTAAAATAAGTGACACGCTTTATTTCTACCGCCAGCAGCCCACAAGCATAATGGGGTCTTCGTATTCCTTGCGGCGACTTGATGGTGTAGAGGCACATGAGAAAAGAATTCAGTTTATACATAAACATTTTCCCGCTCTCCTGCCTGTTGCAGTGAGAATGTTTTGTATTTCGGCTATGCACCATTACAGACAACTCACAAGCTTCAAATCGCTTGATTCTAATAAATTTTATAGAAACCAGCTCCAATCAAAAGTGAGGAAATATTCAACGCAGCTAAATAGAGGTGACGGGGACTGGAAGGCCGCATTTTGGCGCCGGCTTTTCCTTTTCTCGCCCACAATTTATTTACGGCTTTGGATCTTAAATGAATCACGGATTGAATGGTTTCGAAAAAAGATATCTACTCAGGAAAAACACCTATTTTCGCGACATCATCCATCATAGAATGTTAATCAAACTTAAAAGACACCTCACGAACGTTTTTAAAGCCTCTCCCGCTTTCAAACGTATTTTGCTTTGGTTAATAAATTCCTTTTATAAGAACAGGCCGTTGGTTATTGGAAATTTAATGCGGATTCCCACCTATGCCAAACATATTCTTAATTCGAAACTGGTCGCAGGGCCAGGCACTCTTGGTTTTGGAGGTGGCGTTTTTAATCCCGGTGCACTTTTTCTGGATAATAATCGAATTTTGCTGATCGCCCGCGCGCAAATAGTTCCTTGGTTTAAAGCGCGGGGAAAAAAGCGAGATTGGTATTTGGTTGGGAGCCCGATCGTTTTTGTTTTAGATGCGCAAACACTTTCTGTGCAGAAAATGTTTGTAGTGGAGAAATTGATTGGTTTCCCCGATGAAAGCACATTTGCGGTAGAAGATTTACGGCTGTTTCGGTGGGGCGATAAAATGATGATCAACCACAGTTTCATCCGAAAAGGGAACTTAAATGGTGTAATTTTTCAAGAGTCTGTGAGTTCCGCTTTGTCGGTCTATGATAAAGAACACAGGTCGATTATGTTCTACGGCATTCCACTGCTGGATTTCGAGGTCGAAAATATTGAGAAAAACTGGGTGTATGTCGACAATCGTGGAACGCTCCTTCTATTTTACTCCGTAACGCCGTTTAGGGTACTCGAACTTCAGAATCATGGGTCTTTTACGTTTAACACGATTGTTAATTGTACTTTCTCGGATAAGCTTAGCAATCCAGGTGGCTTTGGCAGCATGGTTTCTTTCAGCACAAACCCTATAGATTACGATGATAAGCATTGGCTCATCGTCATCCATCAGATTAAACATAAAGTTTTATGGAGATGTTATTTTCATTGGGCGGTTTTAATTGATAAAAGCACCCTATGTCCTGTAAAAATTAGCGCGCAGCCGATCTTTTCGGGAATGGGTGCACGTGGACGGATTCCCGGATACCGCTACATCAGTGCAGTACTCATTAAAGATGATGAGGTGTTCTTTTTTGCCGGCGAAGGTGATGTGTATGTTACTGTGACAAAAAAGCGCGTGCAGGAATTGGACGCGATGTTTATTCCGGTCAAATAACAAAGTCGATGAAACTATCTGTAATTATTCCGGTTTATAACGTTGAAGATTATTTAGAGCAATGTTTGCGGTCAGTTGTAGCACAGTCGCACTCTGATCTCGAGATTATTCTAGTGAATGACGGTTCAACGGACGGTTCGGGTTTAATCTGTGAGCGATTTGCAAGAAGTGATCAGCGTATTTACGTAATCCATCAAAAGAATGCGGGCGTTTCTGTTGCGCGAAACACCGGAATCTCCGTAGCAACAGGCGAATATTTAACTTTTGTCGATAGTGACGACTGGCTGGAGATAGATATGTATCAAACGATGTTGGAAAAAGCAAATTCCAATGGCAACATTGATGTATTAATGTGCGATTACAAAAATCTAGCTGATGGAACGGAAACTCAAATGGGTACAGACCTTCGCGAAGGATTTCACAGGAAGTCAGATATTGTCGGCGAATTATTTCCTACCCTGCTGGTCACTGAGACTTTGGGTCGCATTCCGATTGTTTCGGCGTGCATCTGTCTTTTCCATAAATCACTTTTCATAAATCACGCAATAAAGTTTGACGAAAACCTTCGATATTCGGAAGACTATCTGTTCATGGCTGAAATTATGCTTCATGCAGAATCGTTTTATTATTTAAAAGATTCATTCTTGTATAATTACCGACAATATCAGGGTTCGCGGTCGAAAAAATACCAGACGGAGTGGTGGGTGACTTTGGTATCTTTGAATGATAAACTTAAAAATCTTTTGGGCTCTTTCCCTCAATATGATTTTACACGACAGATAAAATTGCAGATGATTCATTCCGCACTTTTTACGAGCAGTTCGATATATTGCAACCAAAACATGGCCTACAGTGAAAAAGTAACAGCTCTAAGTAAGGTGTTTAGTGAAGAGGGCTTAAGAGATGCTTTTACCAGGCTGAACTATAAAGGGCACTCAATGTCTATGCGAATTGTGCTGCTTACTATAAAAAAAAGGATGCCGGGCGCTTACCTGCTGTATTTAGGTGCGATTTCTGTAGTTAAAAAACTTAGAGAACCAAAATAAAAACAATAGATTGCGGGCATTATGCAACTAGAAACGTCACAAGGTCTGATGAAACTCCTCTACATCACCAACGGCATTACCGGTACTGGCGGGCTCGAAAGAGTGCTGTCGGTGAAAGCATCTATGCTGGAGGAGGATTTCGGATATGAAGTACATATTTTAAGTTTAAATGAAGAAGGAAAGAAGCTATTTTTCGCTTTCTCCGACAATATTACTTTTCACACCATCGCAGTTTCAGGAAATGCTCTCGCCTATTTTTTAGAGTACAGGAAAGGAATTCAAAATGTGGTTTCCGAGCTGCGGCCGGATGTAATCTGCGTATGTGATGATGCACTTAAAGGTTTTTTTCTACCACAAATTATCAAAACCCACGCAAAGTGGATACACGAAAGCCACGCTTCGCTAAATTTAAGTAATAGAGGAAATGGGGTTCCTGCTATAAAGAGAATACAGCATCACCTAAAGCAGTATCTTGGGAGAGCATTCGATCGAATTGTGGTATTGACTGATCGCAATCTCTCAGAATGGTCTTTAGAAAATCTCGAAATCATTCCGAACCCCTTACCTTTTGAAGCATCTGTGTCTGCTGATCTTCACTCAAAAAAAATCATCGCCGTCGGAAGCTACAGTTACAACAAAGGTTATGACCGCCTACTGGAGATTTGGAAGATTGTTGAGGACACTTTTTCTGACTGGGAACTACACATCTATGGCAAATCGACACAAGAAAATCTAAAAAATGAATCACAACTTTTAGGTCTAAGTCGCATTTATTTCTACGAGCCAGTTCCAAATATTGAGCATAAGTATCTTAACTCGGCTGTCTTTGTGCTGCCATCGCGTTCGGAAGGTTTCGGCATGGTCATCATCGAAGCCATGAGTTGCGGCTTGCCGGTTGTAAGTTTTGACTGTCCGCACGGTCCTGCCGACATTATAACGGACGGCCATGACGGCTTTTTGGTCGAGAACGGAAATATTGAACAGTTTGCACAAAGGTTGAAGGAATTAATGCGCTGTGAAGATTTGCGAATGAAAATGGGCGCCAAGGCCAAAGTGACCAGTGAAAAATATGACGCCACCAAAATAGTTGGTCAGTGGGATCGTTTGTTCAAAAAATTACTTTCTAAAAACTCCGTCTAAGTTGAAGATTCTCTACCTCACCGACCAGCTTTACCTGCACGGCGGCATCGAGAAGGTGCTTTGCCAGAAAGCCAATTATCTCGCTGACACTTCAGATGACGATGTTGCCATTGTTACTTATCAACAACTGGGCAGGAAGCCGGTATATGAACTTAGCTCGAAGATCAAGCGTATTGACCTGAATATAAATTATGAAATCGCCAAGAGCTATTTTCGTCCTAACAATCTTCGGAAACTACCTGCCCATATTTTGGGACTCCAAAGGGTGTTTAAGGAATTTAAACCTGATGTGATTATTAGTTGCAACTTCGGGCCGGATTTCTACTTTTTACCGTACATCACCGGAAATATTCCTGTAATTAAAGAATTCCATTCAAGTCGCGCGTTGAGAAAGATTCCGCTTTCCATTGCGGGAAAATTTTTAAATGCGCTGTCTGCGCGAGCCGAGAAGAGGTATGCGCAACTCGTTGTGCTTAATCCTGATGAGGTTCGGTATTACGGCTCCGATTGCGTTTCGGTCATTCCAAACCCCGCTGAAAATACTGAGGAAAATGCACCGCTGACGAGTTCAGCGATTTTAGCCGCCGGAAGAATTTCACCGGTTAAAAACTTCAGCGACCTCATCGAAGCGTTCAGCCGTTTAAGTCACCGCTTTCCCGGGTGGGAACTACACATTTGGGGTGAGGATTATGTTGGCACTCAGGAAAAACTACAGGCACAAATCGACGGCCTTGCGATGGGAAACCAAATACGATTTATGGGCGTGACCGAAAAGCTGCAAACTGAAATGAAAAATTACAGTATCTACGCGATGACTTCCGAATCGGAATGTTTCCCCATGGTGCTGCTCGAATCGCTGTCCGCCGGTCTGCCCGTGGTAACTTATGATGCTCCAACCGGTCCGCGACACATCGTCACGGACGGTGAGGACGGTTTTATTGTGCCTTATAAAAATTTGGATATTTTTACACAAAAATTAGAACAGCTGATGACCGATGAAAACCTGAGACAGCAGATGGGTGCCAAAGGCCGCGAAAACGCACAGCGCTTCCATATCGATAAAGTAATGCAGCTATGGCGGAACCTGTTTGAGAAAGTGATTAAAAGAAACGGATAGTTAATGAGTGCTATTGCTTCGCAAAAGAGATCCCTTCTCCGCCGCGGCGGATCGGGATGAGATGTGAAAAGCAAAGGAAAACGTATAAAATGAATTTAGGCTTTCAAATAAAATTAACGCGGCTGCCGGAATTTTCCACCCTTTAGGGTAGGGGAAAGAAAATTCCCCATCTTCGGTCTCCGACTCCTGTCTCATATCTAAAATCAAAATCCCTTTGTTCGACTGGATCCCCATAGGCAGCTACACGCCGATATATTACCATCTGATGATGTTCTTTACGCTCATCACTCTGCTGCATGCGTACCAAAACGACCTGTTCAGCAGCCGCACAATAAGCTTTTCTGCGGGAATGGGTTTTGCGTTATTGCTGCTGATGATACTGTATCTGGGCACACGACCGGTGAGTTATGTATTTGGGGATATGGGGACTTACGGGAAATTTTATAACCGTGTGGCAGCTGGAGAAACACCGAGCATAACGAAGGATTATCTGTTTAACTATTTCATGGTTGCCTCTACGAACGTGATGAGTGACCGCACTTTCTTTTTTTTATGTGCTGTCATCTACATTATCCCCTGTTATATATTCTCAAGGAAATACTGCGGTTCGTACTGGTATTTTGTATTTCTGATCTTTATCGGTTCCTATATGTTCTGGCCATTCGGCACCAACGGTATCCGCAATGGTTTAGGTACTTCCCTATTTGTCATGGCGCTGTGTTTTTATGAGCGTAAATTGGTGATGTATGCACTGATGGCACTTGCGTTTGGTATGCACAGTTCGATCATCATCCCGATTGCGGGATTTGCTGTAGCAGGCGTGTACAAAAATCCTAAACTGTATTATTACATCTGGCTTGCGGCCATTCCGCTTTCGCTGATCGGTGGTGGTTTTTGGGAAAGTCTGTTTGGCGGTATCGGTCTGGGTGGAGATACGCGTGCGGAGGATTACCTGACCAAGGGAAATGTAAACAACGACGAATTTGCCTACACCGGTTTCCGCTGGGACTTTTTGTTCTACTCATCATTCGCTGTATTAGCGGGCTGGTACTTTATATTTAAAAAGAACATTACCGATAAGTTATATATCCACCTTTGGGGTACTTATATGATCGCGAATGCGTTTTGGATACTGGTGATCCGGGCTAATTTCTCCAACCGTTTTGCGTACCTCTCATGGTTCCTGATGGCGCCGGTAATCGCATATCCATTGCTGCGGTATAAACTCTTTCCGAACCAATACCGGATTATCGGTGGTGTCATAGCAGTCTATTACCTTTTTACTTATCTAATGTTTTTACGCGGCTAATGAAAAAGCTCACCATTTTCACACCGACCTTTAACCGCCGCCATCTGCTCCCGCGTCTCTACGAGAGTCTCTGTACACAGACAAATCTTAATTTTGTTTGGCTCGTGGTTGACGACGGTTCTACCGACGGTACCGGCGAACTGGTCGGGAGCTGGATTGAAGAGAATAAAATTCAGATCGAATACATCTTTAAAGTGAATGAAGGCATGCACTCGGCACATAACGTCGCCTACGCGCAAATTAACACGGACTGGAACGTATGTATAGATTCAGATGATAGAATGCCGGCAGATGCGGTTGAACTCATACTTCGCAAGATCGGACAAAATCCGGGTCCACAGTATTATGGTATCGTAGGTCTCGACGCTGATTTTGACGGAAAAGTGCTTGGTAAATCCATTCCTCCCCGATTTGACCGTGTAAAGATGACCGAGCTTGAAAGTGTATACGGCATCAATGGGGACAAGAAATTGGTCTGTAAAACTGCCGTAATGCAAAGTCTGCCTGCCTATCCCATCTACAAAAATGAGAAGCTGGTGCCATTAAGCTATAAGTCTTTGATGGCCGAGCAACGCGGTTTGTACATGAAGCCGCTGAATGAGATCCTGTGTCTGGTGGAATATCAGCCAGATGGCTCTACTAAAAATATGCTGATGCAATACCGCCGGAACCCCCGGGGTTTTGCCTTTATGCGTATTGCCAGGCTCAATGCAAATCTTGGATTTAAAGAATACGTTAAAACCGCGGTACATCTGGTTTCTTCCACTTTGTTCACCGGTGACTATGGCGGGCTTTTCAAGACCCGGCGTACTACGTTGGTGCTGGCTGCCATTCCTTTTGGAATAGTGCTTAACATATATATCCGCATCAAAACTACACGGACGGCATGAAAATCCTGCATATCATCAATTCACTTTCGACCGGGGGTGCAGAGAAACTGATTCTCGAAACCGTTCCTGAATATAATTCACGGGGCTTATCTGTGGATGTTATGTTACTGAACGGCAGTCCGTCGCCGTTTTTGGATGAACTTCAGAGGACTGGGTGCTGTAAAATAATCGTGCCCGGCACGTCCTCACCCTACCGTTTTAAGTTTATATGGGAGATAGTGCCGCAGTTCAGAAAATACGATCTGATCCACGTCCATCTGTTTCCATCAAATTACTGGGCTGCTTTTGCCAAAATTATTTCCCGCGCGTCTGTCCCGTTGGTCTTCACTGAACACAGCACGTCTAACCGCAGATTCCGTAACCCGGTATTCCGGGTCATTAATGCGGTTGTCTATCGCTCATTCACAAAAACTGTATGTATTACGGATGACGTAAAAGCAGTTGTGAAGGCAAACACACTTCTTCGCGAAAATAAACTCACAGTAATACAGAACGGAGTTCCGATAAGAAAATATGCATCGGCGCGTGCTCTTTCCCGACATAAGATTCACAGTTCGCTTGGCGAAGATGATTTCTTACTCGTTCAAATCGCATCTTTTCGCGCAGCCAAAGACCAGGCGACTTTAATCAGGGCACTACTAAATTTACCTGAACGGTTTAAAGTACTCTTAGTGGGAGAAGGTCCGGGAAGAAAAGAGCATGAAAAATTAGTCGAAATGATGGATTTACAGGGGAGAGTTTATTTTTTAGGTGTTACGTCAGATATTCCAAGCTTGTTGGCCACGTGCGATATTGCAGTTCTTTCCTCTAACTATGAAGGCTTTGGTATAGCGGCGGTTGAAGCCATGGCCTCCGGTCGTCCCCTTATTGCGAGTGATGTTCCGGGGTTGTCAGAGGTGGTTGGCGGCGCGGGTATTCTGTTTCCGAAAGGCGATGAAAAAACACTGGCAACCGAAATTTTCAGGCTGATGAATGATGAGATCTACTATGGCGAAGTCGCGCAGCGATGCACTGAGCGGGCGAAGGATTATGATATCGATATCATGGTGGCCCGGCATATCGAGCTGTATAAGTCACTTGTAAATCCAAATGTTGCGGGCTGACGAAGTTGTAAAATGCTTCACGGTGCAGACTTGCGCTTTTGACCTTACAAATAATTATATTTACCCTGAAAAAAAAGCAGTCCTGCCTTGAAAAAACTCATCCGCGTTACCTCAGTTCCCTTATCCCTCAGTAAGCTGCTGGGAAACCAGTTGTCGTATATGAATACATTCTATGAGGTGACAGCCGTATCCTCCGATGCGGAGGAGCTGGCTAAGCTGGCGCAAAAATTTGGTGTGCGGCACTTCCCTGTAGAAATGACCCGGCAGATCACGCCGGTTCAGGATCTGGTGGCCATATACAAACTTTATCTTTTCTTCAGAAAGGAAAAACCGGCCATTGTACATTCACACACCCCAAAAGCCGGACTTGTGGCGATGCTCGCCGCCTGGCTAGCGCGCGTACCGGTACGTCTGCATACGGTGGGCGGTCTGCCACTGGTGGAAGCCACAGGAATTAAGAGAAAAATATTAAATCTGGTTGAAACAGTGATATACGGTGCGGCGACGCGCGTATACCCGAACTCGTCAGCCCTGCGCGAGATCATCATTAAAGAAAAGTTCTGCGCGCCGGCCAAACTTAAAATCATTGCGCAGGGCAGCAGCAACGGCATCGATACTGCCCATTTCTCACCCACCCAGGTTTCCGCCGAAACGCGACAGAACCTGCGTGATATCCTACAAATAAAAGCTGACGACTTCGTCTTTCTGTTTGTGGGCCGCCTGGTGCGCGACAAAGGCATCAATGAACTCGTAAGCGCGTTTACCGCCCTCGAAAAGTCGCCCCAAAGCGTTCTGAACATTCCTCCTTCGGGCGAAATATTAAACGATCTGACCTCCGCTGCGCCGCCGCACAGCAAACCCAAGTTGCTGCTCGTGGGGCCTCTGGAGCAGCACCTCAACCCACTCAGCCCCGAAACCATTAAAACGATTGAGGACAATCCCAGCATTATTGCGACCGGATTTGAAGACGATGTGCGACCCTATATGGCCATAAGCGATGCCTTTGTGTTCCCGAGCTACCGTGAGGGCTTTCCCAACGTTGTGCTGCAGGCCGGTGCGATGGAACTGCCAACCATCGTCACCGACATCAACGGCTGCAACGAGATCATCCGCGACCGCCAGAACGGACTGGTTATCCCGCCCAAGAACCCAGATGCGCTGCTCTCCGCGATGCAGGAAATGATGCGCGAGCACAATCTGCCCACTTTTCTCATACGGAACCTTCGTAAAGAGATCGAAGAAAAGTATGACCAGCAGAAAGTCTGGGCCGCGATCAAAGAAGAGTACGAGCGTCTAACGTCCTAATCATTCGCTAAAAGATTCTTAAAATATCTGATGCTTTTTAACTCCGCAAATTTTTTCAGTTAAATCAGCGAGGTCTAAAAACCTTCAAGGTTTACGCCGCCCCTACCTTAATTTCGCGGACGACATGACCTTTTTTTGCGCAATAAAACCACTCATTTACTCATTCTCAAATCACCTCATTCCCTGTCATCGCGAGCAAAGCGAGGGACCTCTTTTGCGAAAACAAACCGGCCGTAGGGGTTTGTTTTAGCCAAAGCCCCTCACCCTTCCTCCTCCTCAAACTTCGCCACCAGCCGCGCAGCCAGGCTTTCCAGGAACTTGGCCTGCCCTGTCTTGCGGTTGCGCACCTCGTGCAGCGTCTTGTAGAAGTTACCGAGTTCGATGTTGAAGGATTTCTCGATCAGGCGCACGGTCTCGCTGAAATCGGCGTTGCCGCCATTGAAGCTGTTGCTGATGTGCAGCGCATACAGCAGTTCGATGAGTGCCGACTTGGAGCCTGTCCACGTGATGGGTGACTTGTTCGTAAACTTGTCGTAGAAATACCCTTCAATGCCGTAAACCGACTGTAAGAGATATTGCTCCAGGCGGTCATGGGCCAGGATCTGGGCCACCAGGCCGTCATGGGAAGTGCTGAAGGTGGTATCATAGCTGTACAGCTGGGCATCCGTAGTCATTTTAAAGTCGGTCTGGTTGCGCACGAAATATTTTTCGTCGAGGTAGGTCGCCTTCCGGCGGTAATATTCGTAAAAGTCGGCATGCTGATCCACGAAAGTCTTCAGCTCGCGGAGTTCAAGTTTGTAATACTCCTTCAGGATTTGCTGACCTGCGTTGGGTCTGGCCGCTTCTATGCCCAGGATCTTCGACCAGTATATGAACTCAGCCACAAAGAGCGGCTTCAGGTTTTTAAAGAAATGGACTTCATGTGCGGCCGAACTCATTTCTGCCGTAGCCACCATTGCTTTAAGGCCGCGCTGAAAGCTTTAGGTATGAAGAAGTCAAAGCGTCCTCATGCACAGTTATTCATAAGTGAGTCCCTAGCAATGTGTTAAACAAAGTTAAAATAAAAAATATTTTTAATTTGTGCACGATTGTTCCATACTGCGGTTATACGTCTTAATCTATGAACTCCACGCTTTTTACCACGCTGCGCTCATTTATGCGCCACCGGGCGTACCGCCACCTGATGTTTGTGTCTTTACTCAGCCTTTTGATAGGAACGGTCTCGATGCATTTTCTGGAAGGCTGGTCGTGGCTGGACGGACTGTATTTCTCTGTAAGCACAGTGACTACCACGGGCTACGGCGACCTGTACCCCGAAACGGAGAACGGCAAAATATTCGTGGTGTTTTACCAGCTCATCAGTGTTGCCATTATCCTTTTGTTTTTCAATGCGATCTACCAGCATTTTGCCGATGTAAAAAACAGCCAGCGCATCCGGCAGTACCATCACAAAAAAATGGTGGAGAGGACGGTCAGGGCGCAGAAAAAGGCGAGAAACCGGAAAAACCGCTGATCCTGAAGCGCACCGGCAATGCCACGCAAAGAACCCGTGAAAGCCCGACGCAGGCAAACCGACGCAGACGCACTGCAGTTGCCTGCACGGCCTGCAGAAGCTTCTGCGCTGATGCAGCTGAGGGCGCAGGAGTCTCCGCCACCTCGCAGCCGAAAACGCGGCAGCTCCGACTGCAAACGTGAAATATTCGGCTCGTTTCGAAATAGCCCACGGCTCTTTTTTTCTGCGGTCATGAACCCATTTTCCGCATAAGCCGATAATCAAATGCTTTATGTTCCCGTGCCGCATACTTTCTCGCGAAAATATGCCTTGAAACACGCGTGCTTTTTCTGCTTCCCATCAAAAATGTTTTCTAGAAAAAAAAATAAGGATCATTCAGTGCTCAGC
The DNA here is from genome assembly GCA_023419095.1 of Bacteroidota bacterium. GTDB lineage: Bacteria > Bacteroidota > Bacteroidia > Flavobacteriales > Weeksellaceae > Kaistella. The sequence continues at coordinate 23,686 of JAEZYN010000045.1, forward strand.
AGAAATGTCTTTGATGTTGAAGATGATAACATTATCTTTTCCGTCACCGATACCGGGCAGGGTATTCAACCTCAATATCTGGCCAAAATTTTCGACCGGTACTTCCGCATCCCCGAAACAAGAAAGGAAGGTACCGGCCCCGGCCTCAGTATAAGTAAAGAATTTATAGAAGCACAGGGAGGAAAAGTCTGGGTGGAAAGCGAATATGGGCTTGGCTCTGCCTTCTTTTTTTCATTAAAAAAGCAATACTAAAATAGCTTGAGGTTCTTATTGAAACGCTATTGGAAGTGTATCATAGGACTGGCCTGCACCTCACACGGGGACAAGCCATCCGCTTCTTTTTCCTGTTTCATTCTTGGAAACCTCGTCAGCGGGCTGGCACAATGCTTTCATTGAATGCTGAACATCAATGCTGCGCGGAGCAAAAACGACGGCTCACGCAGTAGATCACCGCACAACTTAAAATTCAGTATACAATGCTAAAAATGAACAATTTAAACCAAACAGCAAAATCGGTCATTGCGCCCATGTTTGTACTTTCACTGGTATTGTTTTCCTGTCAGAAATCAGGCACGGAAGAACCAGTGGATCACCCGGACAGCCAAGCCGTCCATACAACTGAGGTGTCCGCCACTGGAAATAATACCCCGGAGAATGAGCAACGCATACTTTCAACGTCGCTGGCCGGAAAATGGAGAGAAAACACTTACCCGTACCGCACGGCAGAATTTAAAGGATCTACTGTAAAATTTGTAGAGGAAGGCACGGAACATGATCCACAATTTGAAAAATATGAGTTGGGAAACCATTGCAAATTTGAAAATAATAATATCAAAGAGACCCACTCACTACTTTTGATTCTGCCCGAAGCGCGGCGTTGTGAGCAAATTGCCGTTTCAGGCGACACACTTACTTTAAGCGGATATTCCGCGAACACAAATGATGAGTATAAAATAACCTACCTGAAGATAAAATGACAGAGCGACTTTTAAATTTACAGCACGCTTACGCACACTTCGGCTGTTGCCGGACTTTCTGAATCATGGTCATTTCAACTCAAGTAAGAACTCCAGGTACATTTCTTTTTATTCAGCGTAATCATTAGCTTTTTTTTGAAACTGTATCATCCGTTTTTGCTCTCCTGTGCAGCCGGACGTTTGTAAAATTAATTTTATAATTTGCGGCTGCAAAAAAACACCTATGGTAAAAGTGATCAATCTGCAGGCATTTATTAATTTCGTTCAGTCCAGCAAGTTTGGCGGCGTGCTGCTTCTCGCGTGCGTGCTGCTGTCGCTCACCGTAGCCAATATGGGGGCTGCCGGCACTGTGGAAGCACTGTTGGCGACGGAGTTTGGATATGAAAACAGCTGGCTTCACCTGAACTACAGTGCAGCCATGTGGATCAATGACGGTCTGATGGCCGTTTTTTTCCTCCTGGTAGGCCTCGAAATAAAACGTGAACTGGTGGAAGGCGAATTGTCGTCTCCAAGAAAAGCGGCTCTGCCGGTGTTATGTGCCGTTGGCGGAGCAATAGTTCCCGCAGTGCTGTATCTGAGTTTTAATGCAGGACTACCTGCACAGAACGGCTGGGGCATCCCGATGGCTACCGACATTGCATTTGCACTTGCAATTATTTCTCTGCTCGACGGGCGCGTACCGCTGAGTTTAAAAATTTTTCTCGCAGCAATTGCCATTGCCGATGACCTGATAGCGATACTTGTGATCGCGATTTTTTATTCTTCGGGTATTCAGCTGACGTATCTGTTGTATGCAGCTGCGGCACTGGCGGTATTGGTAGTGATGAACCGTATGGACATTAAAAATCAGTGGCTCTATCTTTTGCCGGGGGTCTTCGTTTGGTATTTCATTCATCATTCCGGTATACATGCTACAATAGCCGGGGTGCTGGTGGCCATGACTCTGCCTACGAACAGTACAGATGCGCCTTCACCCCTTGAAAAACTTGAACACGCACTCGTAAAACCGGTTAATTTTTTGATTATCCCTCTTTTTGCATTTGCAAACACCAATATCAGGCTGGAACCGGAAATGATTCAGGGTCTCACAGCACCTTTGGGGCTGGGTATTATGACAGGCCTGTTGATCGGTAAACCGGCAGGCATCCTTATCTCTACATTCATCCTCACCAAACTGAAGGTAGCCGATTTACCAGAGGGAAGTAACTGGCTTCATATTCTGGGTGTTGGGCTCCTTGCAGGGATCGGTTTCACGATGTCTATATTCATTTCCATTCTCTCTTTTTCCGACCCTTTACTGGTATCGGAAGCAAAATTATCGGTGCTTATCAGCTCATGCGTTGCCGGAGCAACCGGCTACATTATTTTATCGGCAGTGGGAAACAACGAAAATTCCGGGGCATTACCTGAACAAGAACCGGCGTAGCAATTGCAGGTGATGAAAAAAATATTCATGAGCCAATGGCTCAAAGCACTGCTCTCGGTCGCGTATCTGCTCGCGATCATTGTGCTTACGGCCATGTTGGGATTCGGGTTTCCGAACACCTATAAACTGTATGTGAATCTTTTTTTCATCCTCATTCTGTGCCTGGGAATCGTTCGCACCCTGTCAGCACTTATTTATAAATCTAAAAAGCCTGAAAGAAGAATTATTATATTTGATTTATTAAGTATAATGGTAGTATTGTGGTGTATTTTCTTACAGCTTACCCAATACAGTTTATATGAGGTGAGCCGGTACCTGCAGCTGGCAATCGTAATCAAATTAGTGCGCGAAATTGCAGTTCCGCAGTTTAATATCCGGAATTCTGTAATATCACCGCCGCAACTCTTTATCACAAGTTTTGTGAGCCTTATCCTTGCAGGTGCAGGTCTGCTGATGCTTCCGAATGCCACCGTGGTGCCCCTTTCATTTTTAGACGCTCTCTTCACTTCTACAAGTGCTGTGTGCGTAACAGGACTTACAGTAGTGGATACCGCCTCTGCATTCACCCCTTTCGGACAGGCATTACTTTTGGTGCTGATCCAGGCCGGAGGCTTAGGTATCCTTACCTTCGCCGGGTACATTGCTTATTTTTTCAAAGGTAATTCATCCTATGAAAGTCAGATCGCGTTGGGCACTATCGCAAATAATGACTCGTTCAGTGAAGTTTTTGAATTTGTGAAAAGAATTATACTGCTTACTTTCAGTATTGAGTTTATAGGCGCTGTTCTGATTTTCTTCTCTCTTGAGGACGCAGAATTCAGTGCAGATCATATCTTCTTCAGCATCTTCCATTCCGTCTCCGCTTTCTGTAACGCAGGGTTTTCCACAGTGCCGCACGGGATGATGAACAGTCAGCTCGTATTTAATTATTCACTTCAGACGGTTCTTGTTATTCTTATCTTTCTTGGTGGTATCGGCTTTCCTATCCTCATCAACCTTTTAAAGTATATCGCGTACCTGCTCAGGCGACTTTTCCTGCAATTTGTGCATAAAATTCCTAACCGCCGAAGCTGGGTTTTTACATTAAGTTCTAAGGTGAATCTGGTGACCACATTAATCATCTTAGGTGTTTCCTCACTCATTCTCTTTTTTCAGGAATACTATTATACCCTGAGCCCGCATCAGGGCGCCGGAAAGGTAATTTCTGCTGTATTTCTCGCTATGACGCCGAGAACCGCAGGGTTTAATCATATTGATTTTACCCAACTGCATTTTTCCTCGACACTGCTTATCATGCTGCTGATGTGGATCGGGGCATCACCGGCAGGAACCGGCGGTGGGATAAAGACCAGCACGTTTGCGATCGCTGTGATCAATTTTCTGAATATTGCGCGGGGAAAAGACCGGATAGAACTATATAAAAGAGAAATAAGTCCCTTAAATCTGCAAAAGGCATTCGCAGTGATCACGCTTTCCTTTCTGGTAATAGGAACCGGAGTTTTTCTGATGACGAAATTTGACAGCGATCTGCATCTGATTGATATTGCCTTCGAAGCCTTTTCCGCCTATTCAACCGTCGGGCTCTCACGCAACATCACACCATTGCTTTCCGACGAAAGCAAGGGGGTAGTGATTGTGATGATGTTCATAGGCAGAGTTTCAATGATAACGGTGCTGATGGCCTTCTTTAAGAAATCAACATCCAGCACATACAGATACCCTACAGATGATGTATTAATATAAAACCAGTGGCAAATGAAAATAATTATAATCGGACTCGGAAACTTTGGTGAGGCATTAGGCAGAAAGATGGCTAAACTGGGCCATGAAATCATAGGCGTTGATATTCATATGGCCAAGGTGGAAGCTTTAAAAGACACCCTTTCATACACCTTATGCATGGATGCTACCGATGAGCTGGCAATAAGTAAGCTTCCTCTGGCAAATACCGACATTGTTATCGTCAGTATTGGTGAACATGAGGGTGCTAACATTATGGCCACTGCTCTTTTTAAGAACAAAAACGTCAAAAGACTGATCAGCCGTTCCATAAATCCTTTGCACGAAAATGTGCTTCAGGCCATCGGCATTACCGAAATTATCCGTCCCGAGGCAGAATCGGCCGAGCGATGGACTAAAAAGCTGAATGTGAACGGGGTAATCGATTCATTTGAACTCAATAAAAAATACAGTATCATAGAGGTTACTACGCCGGACATCCTTGTAGGCCGCAGTTTCGGGGAAATAGAATTTAAAAAAAATTTTAATATCCTGGTGATGACAATTATTCAGCAGAAGGAAGAAGCCAGTTTCTTAGGTCGGCACAAAATAGTTCCGGAAGTCAAGGGTTTCCCTTCCACCCATATGGTGATAGAAAAAAATGATGTTCTTGTCATCTATGGTGCCAATGAAGATATATACAGATTCCTGAAGAAATTCTCGATCGATTGAATTTATTGGCAATGCTGATATTGTTGATGAATTAATTACTTTGCAGGAAAAAAAGCCAGTGAAAATTGGAGGCAGTGTCCCTATTTACGACTAAAATGAGTTATCAATTTTTAAGTTCCCTACAACCATGAGTACTTTCCTGAACCGTTTATTTAACCTGCAGAAAGGTGAGGACGACAAGCAAAAAACTTTGGAGAACGTTCGGGTAAACATTTCCTTTTCCGGTGCGAACCTCTGGATACTTGTCTGCGCAATCATCATCGCGTCCATAGGGCTGAATGTAAATTCCACGGCCGTTATTATTGGCGCCATGTTGATTTCACCTTTAATGGGACCCATCGTGGGCGCTGGTTTTGCCCTGGGCATGTTCGATTTTCCGCTGCTGAAACGCTCCCTTAAAAATCTCCTCATTGCCACGCTGGCCGGTCTTCTGGTCTCGACCCTGTATTTTTTCCTGAGCCCTTTTAAGGATCCTCAATCCGAAATACTGTCGCGGATTTCTCCTAATATTTATGATGTGATGATCGCCTTTTCGGGTGGGTTGGTAGGCGTTATTGCAATAACCCGCGTACAAAAAGGCAACCCAATACCCGGTGTAGCCATCGCAACTGCATTGATGCCTCCGCTGTGCACAGCAGGATTCGGTCTGGCCACAGGAAACTTCAGATTTTTCTTTGGTGCTATGTTTCTTTATACCATTAACTGCGTATTTATCGGCATCGCAACATTTGCAATTGTAAAATTCCTTAAATATCCTGCGGCTAAATTTGTAGACAGGAAACAGGAAAAAAGGGTGCAGCATATCGTATACCTCATTACAGTACTCATCTTGCTTCCCAGCATCTACTTTGCCTTCTCACTTTATCGTGAACAGAATTTCAAACAGCTTTCCGAACAGTTTATTAATGATGAATTTGTATCCAAAGGGGCTATTCTGGTTTATAAGAAAACAGATTATAATTCGAAGCCTAAGATTATCGAAGTAGCCTTTCTGCAAAAGAATTACAACCAGAAAGAAGTGCAGCAAATCAGCAGGAAACTACCTTCATTCGGGCTTCCGGACACGAAGCTTGTGATCAAAGAAAATTCAGCCGCCAACTTTAAAAAACTGCGTGATGACATCCTGAATGAGGTAGGAAAAACCGGCAGTTTACCCACCGTAAAAGAACAGGCCGGTGCCGCATTAGAACTGCAGATTGCAGAAAACAGTCTGCAAAGCCGTCAATTATTTACAGAAGTATCTGCTATAATGCCCGGTGTGGTTTCTCTGGGAATTTCCGATCAGCACGTTGCAATTAAAGATACAGTCACGCTCAACAAAACTGTTATCATTGGGACGCAGGACACCATGGAGAAGGACAGTCAGGATATTTTAGTAAAGTGGCTTCAGGCTAGGCTGAATAGTGAGAGAATCACCGTGCTGTTCACTGAAAATGCTTCTGTTGAGTGATAAAGGTATGTCATGCCCGCCAACAGTGTAGTTTGTAGTAAACAATTTGCTTCGCGTTATCACATTCTCAAATTATCACATCCTCAGATTACCTCATTCTGCAATTCCCCCTGTCATCCCGACGGAGGATGGATCTCTTCTACACATTTCCACATTCTCACATTACCACATTTTCAAATTCTCAAATCAGCGCATTCTCAAATTTTCAAATTCGTCACCGGCCGCCTGTCATCCCGACGTCAGGAGGGATCTCTTCTGCACATTTCCACATTCTCAAATTACCACATTTTCAAATTCTTAAATTACCACATTCTCAAATTCTCAAATCGATTATAGCCGCCTTTCATCCCGACGCAGGAGGGATCTCTTCTGCGCAGCAAAAACTCACATTCTCGCATTCTCAAATTCTCAAATTCGTCACCTGCCGCCTGTCATCCCGACGTCAGGAGGGATCTCTTCTGCGCAGCAAAAGCTCGCATTCTCAAATTCTCAAATCCATTATAGCCGCCTTTCATCCCGACGACCGAGATCTCTGGCTACCTTGCTGTGGCGGGTGCGGTAGCCGGCGCACTGAGCCAGACCGCGGTGAAAGATGCCGGCCGGCCATGATGTATTTTGATACTTCCCAGCGCATCGGCGCCCTCGGTGGCATGGCCCTGGTGCTCATCATGCAGCCCGGGACCGGCGAAATATTGAAGACCACTATCCTGGCGGCGGTAGGCGGAGTGACCAGTTACCTCGTTACCCTGCTGATCAAATTCCTGCTGATCCGTATCAGACGGAAATTTAAATGAAACATTTTACGGACTGCCTCCCTTCGGGGAGGCTTTTTTATTCTTTTTCTGGAAGTCGGTCAATGAATTATTGTGTAAGACCTCGAAGAACTGCAAACTGACTCCTGTCATTGCCTGAGCGCGTTTACAAGAAAGCAGTCCTGCGCGAACCCCATTCAACATGTCGCCTGTTACCAAACCGATAGCGGCCTGGCAACAACGTGTTGCTGCCGTTTTTACGATGCGGCAGCATCTGCCGTGATGTAGTCACCTGCGGAAATGAGGGAAAACTGTATAATTCAGCGTTTTTAATCTTTCGGCTGCAGAACGGTACATCCGTGCATTGGAATGACTGTTTGAACCCGTCTGTTTCGACATTTCCTATGGCTAATACACGGTGTGGTAAAGCGTCGTATCCGGAAGTGGGAGCGGGAAAGTTTGAAGTCTTGTAACGTCTTTAGCACAGTTCTTGCGCTGACCGCTGTGAACAACAACCAGGAACAATAAATACAGATCTAAAATGAACAGGAACTTACTTTTATTACTCGTGATTTTATCGCTTGCCGTCTCATGTACTGCCGGTACGGCGGCCAAGAATGACAGCCTGTATGCTGACACCTGGGAACTCGAATACATTACAGGACCCAGGATTACTTTCGCCGGTTTATTTCCCGACCGGAAACCCGTCGTACGTTTTTCGAAGGACCCGAACATCGTCACCGGAAACAGCGGCTGCAACGGTTACAGCACCCAATACACGATGGACGGTAAACAACTTTCATTTGCCGAACCTGACCTCTCTACCATGATGTACTGCGGCGATGGCGAAAACGTATTCCGCAAAACCATGCGTCAGGTCGACAGTTACAGGATGACGGACGGGAAACTGGAACTTTTAATGGGTGACACCGTCATGATGAGATTTAAGCCCACTGTGAAATAATTAAGCGTATCCAATTCAGATAAAGCCGGCTCATTCGACATGATACGGCTTTATATATTATACAGGGATTGAGTCATAATGAACGCCATTCCTTTTAAACTCTATGTCTTTGGCACAGACAAATTACCTGTTAATCACCTACCCTTCGCCTTTACTTTCCTGCCGTACCACACGAGGAAACCCGTCACCGGAAGTGAAGCACAGGCCAGGCTGCCGATAAATGCCAGAATCTTACCCCAGATACCGAGGATTGAACCTACATGGATATCATAATTGGCAGCGATATACTTCTGTCCGAAATCCTTTGACTGATGCGGCCGGTTCTGCAGCATTTCTCCTGAATTTTCATCGAAAATAATCTGGTGATTGATGTGGTAGGAATAGTCGAGCTGTTTTACAAAAACCTCGTAGTTTGGGTGTTCGTGATCATCGATGTGCGGATGCCCAAAATCAAGACTGTAAGCCGATGCAGTAGGATAAAGCGCTTCCACTTTCGCGGCCATCCTGTCCAGCGTTCCGGCGTTCCGCATTTCTACAGGCGCGGTGGTTTTGATATGCGAATAATCGGGATAAACCGTTTCGCCGCCTGAGAAGATAACATACATGGCCGCCTGTATAAAGAAAAATGAATAGAAGAGACCGGTTACCGCCGCGATAAGGGCCAGAAACGACGCGTAAAAACCTACGATGCTGTGCAGGTCGTAATTCCTGCGCCGCCAGCTCCGTATATTCTTCCACCGGAACCACAGCCTCTGCCTGCGGGCTTTTTGGTTTTTGGGCCACCAAAGGATGATCCCGGTTACAAGCATCAGAAGAAATATAAATACCGGTATCCCAACGACATACTTCCCCCACTCCGACTTTAACAGAAAACTCCAGTGGATGAACTTTACGATATTGAAGAAACCGTTCTTTTCGTCCTGTACCGACAGTACTTCTGCTGTAAATGGGTTTACATACGCCGTTTTATAGATCACGAGCTCGTCAAAGTAATTCCACGCTTCAGGATCGTTTTCATAGTAATAAAATTTGTATGTCTTTGATTTGTCCAGAGGTATATCCACCCAGTGAAGCGGATAGCTCTCCCCAGTCTGCCCGTTGACTCTTTTCTCCAGCACACCAAGTGGCAGGATTTTCTTTGAGGCAATCCCCTGCTCGCCGTGATAGAGGTAGTCCCTGCGCAGGAAATTCTGAACTTCATCTTTAAACACATACAGCGCGCCGGTGATGCTGACGATGAATACAATAAGACCGATGGCCAGGCCGAACCACAGATGCAGCCTGCCGGCCCAGGTGCGCAGGAACGATTTTTTAGAGGGCTTGCGGGGTGTGTTTTTTCCTCTCATGTTAATTATTAAGTCCGGAAGTAAGGCGGCATGCCGCCGGTCTCCGGATAGGTAAGGGGATTGTATTTCTAGAAATTATAACCGAGTGACAGTGACAGGCTCCTGAGGCGCTGCGGGGTTACCGTGCTCCAGCCCGAGAAATATCTACGGTTCGCAAGATTATCAAGTTTCAGTGCGATGCTGTACTTTGCAGGGAAATAACCCACCATGGCATTCATCACCGTATAGGCCGGCAAGGTAAAAGTTCCGGTATCGTGGCGGTTAAGCGTCTTATGCGCACTCGCGTAGTTCAATCCGAAACCTGCCGTAATATCCTTCAGGAATCCATGCTGCACCCTGTAATTCGCCCAGAAGTTCGCCAGCATTTCAGGACCCGCCTCTTCAGGCCGTAAACCGTTATACGTTTCGTCTCCGCTCACGAGTTCACTTTCATTACGGCTAAAACCCGCAATTACATTAAGCCCCGGAACCGGACTCCCCACCGCACTGAATTCAAAACCTCTGCTGAACACTTCGCCTCCCTGCAGCGCACCTTCGCTGCCGGGATTGGCGACGATCTTATTGGTCACGGTGATGTCATAGTAACTGGCCGTGAGCGATAATCTGTTTGCAATCAGGTTGGCTTTCGCACCTATTTCCCACTGGTTGGCGCGCTCAGGATCATAGATGATCAGCTGTGTCTCCTGGGAGCCCGGCAGCGTGACCTGCGCGGGTGACAGGTACTGAAAGCCGTTCATATAATTGGCGAACAGTGAAAGTTTGTTTAAAATCGGCTGGTACACAAGTCCGAGTTTGGGCGAAAAGGTCGTTTGATTTTCAATCTCTTCCTGGGCCCACTGGTTAGGCTTGCCGCTGAAATTATCAACACGGAGGCTGACCATGGCAGATAGATTTGGCAGGATATTCAGGACATTCGAAAAATAAGCGCTCTTGATATGCGTTTCCGCAGACGCTTCGGGCACCGCATCTAAAGTACCCAATGCCAGGTCGGCCGCTGATTTTGTGAGGGTTCCCGTATCCGTTTGATTTACCAGAGACACCACACCAAGGGTCGTCCAGCCCGTGTCGTTGGCAATTACCTTTGTATTCAGATAATCGAATCCTACCACGAGGCGGTTTCTCATAGAGCCAAGCGTAAAATCACCGATGAAATTCTGCTGAATGCCCGAGGCGAGGGTTTTGCTGTCGCTTTTCGACAGGTAACGCGTAAAATTGTCGCCGTTGGAATCGTCCCACAGATATTGGTAGTACCCCATTGCCTTGCTCGAACTGGTAGATACCTGGGTTTGGGAAGTCCACTGCGGTGAAAGCTTATAAATCATTTGGGCTTGTATGCTGAAACTGGGGTTGGTGGTCGTGAGTTCACTGCTGGTGTATGATTTTAAATAACTGGCATTAAAAAGATCTGTGTTGCTGAATGACAGGGGTGCATACCTGCTCAGGAAGATCATCGGCGCATTAGCTGCCTCATTATTTTTAAATTCGGAATTCACGAGGAAAGTCAGACGGTCGTTCAGTGTATATTTAACAGAAGGCGCGAGAAAAAAGGAACGGTTAAAACCACGGTCCTGAAATGAATGTTCGGAATGCAGCGCCGTGTTCAGGCGTACTGCAAACTGTTCGGATGCAGGAACATTGACGTCAAGGGTAAGCCGGTGCAGATCATCGGTACCGGTAATGTAGTTCACTTCTCCGCCCAAGTGTCCGTAGGGTTTTTTGGTCTGTATGTTCACAAGTCCGCCATAAGAAACCAGGGAGCCTCCGTACAGGGTTCCGGCAGGACCTTTGATGACATCAATGTTTTCGATATTGGCTGGGTCGAGTCCACCGTTGTTGAAGCTCGCCATCCCGTTCACTAACCTCGATTGGGTGGAAAAGCCCCGCATCGTGTAGTATTCCGCACCGTCTCCGCCACGGGAAGTACTTTCCCAGAGCCGGGTTATGCCCGTAGCATTTGCGAGTACATTTTTAAAATTAGTTGAAACCTGGTCTTTCAGTATCGCCTTGGGGATACTGTTGTAAACCTGTGGATTCTCAATGTCCTTCAATGGAAGTTTCGAAACCGCAAATGCATTTTCGTTTTTGTACTTGGTAGTCTGGTTGATAATCACCTCGGTAATATCTTCGGTTTTAAGCGTATCCGCTTTTTGAGCATGGAGTGTAGAGAGTCCTAGAATCAGCGCAGCGGGCAACAGTGTTTTTTTCATAGTTTATTTAGAATGATTTTAAATAGACTGCAAATGTAAATAATTATCTGACTATTTGGAACGATTCTAAATTAATTTTAAATGTTTGTCCGGTTTCTGAGTTTGACGAATTGTGCTGAAAGGCGTATGCTTTACCTCCTGCCCTCCAATTACGTTCAATATTCCGCTGTACGGTGGAAACGCCGATGCGCTCAGTGGCACATTAAAACACCAGCTTCCAATATCGTATACGTACATTTCAAATGGTCTCCACTTCAGTTCCTTCGCAGGTTATACCCCGTTATGTGTGACAAAAAGACCCCCCGTTCCCGCACCATTGCATCTTGGCTTCCCATAACTATTGCGATGTCGCGGATTTGCAATCTTTCCACGCAGTTTGTAATTTGTATTATGCCCGCCGTTGCCCCTGTTCACGCTGATTGTTAGAGCGCGGTGTCATCCCGATCCGCCGCGGCGGAGACCGGATCTCTTTTGCGCAGCAAAAGCTTGCATTCTCAAATTCTCAAATTACCACATTCTCAAATGTCGGTTTAAAAATAATGAACATTTGTGCATAAATACATTGTACAGCAGTTGCCTGCAAAACACAAAAAAACCGCCCGTAAACGGAGCGGTTTTTACTTAAATTCTTAAATATTTATTGTTTGATAAGCTTTTTTGTTATAGCTGTGCCGTCTTTAAGGCGGACCGTCATCAGATACATGCCGGCTTTAAGGTGACGCACATCAATTCGCTCTGTACCGCCAAAATGCGCAACCTGACGACCCATACTGTCGACAAGCTGAATTTCGCTGACAGCACTTTGTACATTGATATTGACCACGTCTTTAGCCGGATTTGGGTAGATCTGAACTGCCTGAGCAGAACTGTTGCTTACACCCATGGTTCCCTGCACTTTGAGCGTATAATCTTCGGTTTCGCCATAGGTATCGGACACATCACAGGCCTTACCGGCTGTCGCTCCCGCTTGCCCAACTGTTGAAAGCCTTACCCGCATACGGTAGTCACCGTCTGCGATATTGGCAGGGATGGTGATGGTTTTAGTCAGCGTTCCCTGGTCTGTAGAACCAACATAAATGAATTCGTTTGCATCGAACAGGAAGTTCTTGTTATAATCAATCCAAACGGAAACCGACTGCTCAAACCAACCGTAACCGATGATGACCTCGAGGATGTAAGTTCCTCCGCGGGATACCGTGGCTGTTTTCGCACTGAAATCCGAAAAACCGCTGCTGCTGCAACCGGACAGACTTTCAAGGTCTGCGAATTTCACGCTTTGGATGACGGCGCCGTCGCTGCAGTTGAGTGAAGGCTCACAATAGGAATCGCGGATAATTTGGGTACACTTGATGCGTCTGGCCGTAAATTCCCAGTCGCTGCTGAGGCAGTTGGCATTGCGGTGAGTGTAGAAGCGCACATTGCCGTCAGCAGTCGCGGTCCACGTGGCTTTACCCGCACCTGAACTAAGCACGGTAGTACCGTCAGCAGTAGATACCGTCACGAAAACGACATCGCCCTCAATAGGATCGGCTATGAACTCATAAGTGACGCCGGCGGTAAGTTTCACCACCGAATATTCACCTGTAAAGGCATAATCGACGATAAGTTCGGTAGTACCGGTACAGTTGGGCGTAAAGACACCTGAAGGATACTGGCCGTTCGGTGCCGTAAGGCAACCCGTAGACTGAGCGTTGGCCAATGACGAAAACGAAAGAAACGAAAGAAATAATAAAAATATTCTCATAAATAAAATGTTTATGAGTCTAAGATAGCGATAATTTTTGCGTTGAGCCAAGAACAAGGCGCTTACTAAGGCCAGGAAGATGCCTTTAGCAACTGTATTTTAATATTTTTTGACTTGTCGGGAATGCTGTCCAAAGGTCGGGGTAAGGCCTTAATGGGTCGAAATTAACTTAGTTTTTATGACTTCGTCGAACCACTGCGTCAGGTTTGCCTGGCGCACCATATCACGAATACCAAAGAACAATAATGAGTAAAAGAACCATCCGTCGCGGCGGAAAAGAATTGGATTTTTTCTAAATTTTATAATTAGTTCTTTTGGCTTGAACCAAAAGAACCAAAAGTTCAAGACTTGGATCTTTGCCGCCTCTTTTTTAGATTTTTAATGGAGTTGGCGAAGTTCCTGCGTCGCTTTTTGCTAAAAAATTAAAATTTCTTTAAGAAAATTTTGACTCCTTATATAATCGGCAAAACGAAAAGTACAAGTTTTTTTAGGCATGCCCTCCCATTTTGCGCTGGACAAATCTATGAAATTTAAACCCCGTTTAAAGAAAATTTAAACGGGGTTTATTATGTCTTTAAAGTAGGTTTAAAGGTTCTTATAAATCATAATATCATTATACCTACTGTTATGGTTCAGCTGGGTGCCGCGTGTGACGGTTGTAGCACCGTCGAACGGGTTGCGGCAATAGCCGTTCAGTTCCATCCAGTCACACAGTTCCACGATTTGGGATTTGTTGGAGGTGAAATAGAAGTAGCTGCTGTCTTCAAGACACTTCAGAACGTTCAGGTAATCCGTTAGCTTCCAGTAATCCGATCGGTTGTAGGTAGAAACGTCAGTTGACAAATACGGCGGATCAAGCAGGTACACCACGTTGCGCGTATTGCGGTATTCTGCAAACAGGTCCCGGTAATCCTTTTTCACACGATCTACACCATCAAGATACCCGTCAGCTTTGTAATCTGATTGCCGCACCTTGCTGTAAAGCGTTTGTTTTTCAAACTCCTCGAAGTTTGTGGCGTAGTTCATTGAAAACAGCACGGAACTCGAAAGCGTGATATAATCAACAAATCCCGGCTCCTGCTTTACGCGCTCGATGATCTGATCCCGGTAAGCGCCGGTTACGCGTTGGCCGTCGGGGACGTTCTTTAGAATCTCCCTGAAATCACGCAGTACAGCGTTCGTATTGTCTACATTCTCGAGGCGGTGTGTATAGCCGTCGAAATCATTGTACACTACTTTTGCGTCCGGATGATGCTGTTTTACGGTGTGACTGAGGAACCCGGAACCGCCAAACAGATCGACGTAGGTTGCTGTTGATGAAAAACCATTTAAAGCTTCTTTAAAATCTTTTTGAAACTTTCTTTTTTGCCCCTGAAAAGGCAGAGGCGCCTGTACATAATTGTACTTCATAACTATAATTTAATTGTATTTTGTCTATATTTGCTGCTCTGACCTTTTAAACATGAAAACCCACTCAAAAGAAGACTTTGCGTCCTCCATTGAGTGGGTTTTTATCTACGATTTAAAAGGTCAGATGTTTAAATTTGGAGGGCGTTTTTTTATTTCCCGCCTCCTGGGAACTGCTCTTACTTACTTTCCTTACTTATCGGATTCACCGGTTCTACAAACTCCAGTGGTTTGTTTAGAAGATACTCCTGGATGTTGCCGTACACATCGAATATTCCCGAAAACTGATCTTCCATATCCACTATTTTCTGAATCAGCGTTTGCGCCGAAACACTGAAGGTTTTCAGCATGCGGGCAAAGCGGATATAGGCAGGCAGAACCCTATACGGCGTTAGCTGCGTTTCGGTGTATTCTGTTTCTTCCAGTCTTTCAGCTTCACTAACAAATTCGGCGTTTGGGATCATATAGCCGTGGGCATCTCGCAAAACTACATTGTAGGCGTTAGTGATGATCCAATCTTCTAAACCGGATTTGAAGGAATGCACCTGCTGCATAGTCTCCAGATCAACGTGGATTAGATAACCAAAAATTGACAGCCTTTGAGCATCTGCATCAGGGAAATACTTTGTTACTACTAATATTCTCCCGATTTTGGCAGGAAACATCGGGTGGTCGCTGATTTGTCCTGCGTACTGAGCTTCGTCAGCAGGAGGGATGAATGGTGTTATATTGAAAGGGGTTTTTGTTTTCATTACGGTTTCTCTTTAATTGTGAATTTAAACTCTCTAATCGCATGAGTAGCCTTAATTCGCGGGTCTCTTATATAAAGGGCCAAAGGGTTATAAAAATTACTAATCGTCCACTGTGTTTGTTTAACAAAAGAGCCACTGGGATTAAACAATTTTACCAAAACCACATTTCCTGTTTTGTAAAAGATAATTTTATAAAATTCACCGACTAAAAGGTCCACGAATCCCCAAAATCCAGACTGCGATGCGGGGATGGGGTTTTCTTTAATTACATCAGTGATATTTGCTATTTGAGTAGAATCCGCTGTTGTTAAGCCAAGCCACCATGATTCATGCGCTCCGGTACCGGGGTACCTAATGTTTGTATTCGTTTCAACTATGATTTCATAGTCTTTATTAATTTGGAAAATATTACCAGTAATGAATAGGTTTCCACCATCTTCATCAACAATGCCGTAATTTTCGTGATTTAAAGGATTTTGAGTTCTTATGTAATTTTGTGCTCTCACGTTGTTTGCGAGCCAAGTTGGATTAATAGTATAAGGGTTTCCCGCATCATCGGTTGTTTTCAAAACATTCAACCAACTTTCCGGATATAGGTTTATTATATTAAATTCATTTGAGACTGTTAATTTTCCTGTAGATAATCCTTGAACCGCAACTCCGTTTTGTATTTTAATCAAATACTCGCCATTCGGGAAATTTTCAGGTATCAACCACACAGTTCTAATAAGAGTGGTGCTAATATTCAAAAAGTTACTTGCATATACTTTATCAGTTCCATTCTCTATCCATATTGAAGCTGGGTCTAATAGTGTAAGATTTAAACCATTTAGGTCTATTGTTGTTGAAACCCCTTTCTGTATAAAAGAAGGGAAAGAATGTGAAATAGTAGGAGATGCCGGTACAGCAGTCCCTAATAAAGCCGTCCTCATCGCTGTCTTTTGAGCACTACTTGCATTTTGTACCGCCAAAGTAGTTGCTTGTGGGTCTGCAAAATCTCTTGTCACCATTTCGCCAGTGGTTGGATGAACAACTACAACTTTTGTATAACTCCCAATACCCGTTTTATCTACCAATCCTTTCAAATAATGAAAGAAACCGGCTGTATTCCACGTAAAAGTATTTCCCTGCGTAAAAATTCGGGCAGAAACATTGCTTAAATCTGTATTAGCGATATTTTGCATAACAGCCGTTACCCAAGTAAATGCAGCACCCACTTTCTGAAGCATCCACGTTCCGTCAGCGGTCGGTTTATCGACCTTTAAAGCATCAGCGGCAATCCTTTCGTTTTTCTCCAGTAAGTCAGCGGCCGCGCGGTTTACAATTTCAGTATTCAAATCCGCATTCAAAGCGTACGCGGATAAATCCGGAAGTTCACCGCCACTCATCACACCAACAATTTCCAGTGCATCCCTGCGAAGTTTTACCTTGCAGCTTTGATCGCCCTTGAGGGTAAGCGCGCGTGCAAAACGAAAAACATCATCATCCGTTACCGCTGCGGAATCAAGCAACAAATCGCCGCCAGTGGCATTGTAAATCCAAAACTCTTTACCATCCCAGGACGGTGATGCATTGCGGTCGATCAGCGCGTTTCTAATGCCGCCAATGGTTGCACCTTCCACGCTGCCGGTGATATAGTAAGACGAACGCAGATCGTAGCTGTACGGCAATATCGTTAGCACCTCAGTAAGATTGAAGGTTCGCCATCCGTCCTCTTCATTGTATTTTAATCCGGACGCCGGTTCCGGCTCAATATTTTGTCCGGTTGTACTTGCAGTAATCTTACGGATTACAAATGCACCAGGAGGCAATGGAGGTTCCACTGCCTCCAGTGCTTCCGCACCTTCTGCAAGAAAAAATAAACCCGGTTCTGGAAGAGCATAAACAATCAGGCTTTTAGTGTAATTTACAACAGGAGTGTAAGCGAAATTATTTTCAAAAGCACGCTCATAGACCACGCCATTTAGGCGAACCTTGTTCTTACCCGATTCATGAACGGCAACTTTTACCGTGCTGTTGGTCGCCGTGATTTTGCCCACGGCCAAAGCCTCAGATGTTTTGACGCTGAAGGGCAGTTGATGATCGGGCACAACGCCGTTCACCAGGTCCGCTTTCTCTTGCAGCACTTTTGGCAATCCATCCACGTCATCGAGTGGCACTTTTTCCCACTTGTGCCGGAAGGAATCTAACCAAGTCCAAAACTGGTCCTCCGTGGGTTTTTTGAGGGTACGAAACCACTCCTTTATCGTGTTTGTATTTACTACAGGCATTTAATTCTAATTAAATCCGACAAAACGGATGAATTTTACAATTCTGGAAGGTTGGATATTGGTGTGCGACTGGCCGCCGCCTACGGTTGATGTGGACTTATTTTGATTGATCTCGTATAAGTTTTGCCCGCCATCATAACCCGGATTCGCGTTGCCATTGTTTTTCGGATATCGTTCAAAGAATACACTGTGGCTGTGTGAGGGAATCTGATCGACGGTTAGCGTCACCTGAGCCGTACCGAGCGTAGTATCCAGCGCCCCGAAATTCACATCACCAGGAGCGTGGCCAACCGGCACTTTACCTGCTAAATCAGTGTGCTCTACCCAGCCGACCGGAATAGCATCTGCAGGTTTTCCCCATATCGCAACCAAACCAACCGGCACCGCTTTTTCAAGCTGCAGCAGTCTGTCCTCCAATGCAAACAAGGTCATCGGGCGGCGGAAATCGGCCCACGGATATGTTACCGGGCCTTCACCGAAAGTGGCATATCTTACATAGATGACGCTCTTTACAGAACCGTCTTCGAAGCCGCGTTGATCGCCGGTCTCAACAATGACGACGTTATCGGTTTTTGTGGTTCCTACAAAGGGGATCAGTTCGCCATAAATTGACACAAAGCCATCGGTAACGGTGCCGCCAGTCGAATCCTGGCAACCGGTAATAATGGCAAGATCGCCCACCATATTGCCATAAGCATTAAAGTTCTTGTACGCCTCCTGTGCGGCGTCCAATATCTGTGTACTTAGCGGAAATCCGCCTGACTGATTATAGTCTATTTTGTTCATTACTCTTTGATTATTTTATAACGTTTGGAAGCCAACCGGTAGAAGTCCACTAAGCTTTTCATCTCATAAATGCTGAATAAAAGATCAGCCGGAACTACTACAATAAAGTCTACACCGGTATCAGCGTAATCGCTATCGTCGTACAAATACATTGCTCCCAGGAAGGTTGGTTTTTCTTCAGCATCTGTATAAATATATTTCCGTTTAAAGGCGTTCCCTTCATCGATCCTAATGCGACGCTGCTGATTATCAAACCTGTCATTTAACGCGGCTCTCAAATAGCATATCTGCGAATTGTGAGCGAGGTTGTAGATGTTATCGCGCCGGTACTGGAGCCACCAGTAATGCACATCCGCAACCGGTGACAAAAGCAGCGTAATCCAGGCGTTCATGTGTCCGTTTCGCAGGAACGTTGGCAAAAGCAACATGCCGAACCGGCTCCAATTGATGTTAAACCACATACTTAATTCGCTATATATTCGATGAAATCGTAATTCTCGATTGTGAAATACCCTGATACCGGAATCCTTTTCACCGATATGTTTTCAAAAGTTCCGTACGCGGTTCCGGTACTGTCAATCCATTTTGAAGCGGCGTTCACGAGGTGCGGAATCATAACCCCGTCCGTGGTCTGAAGCTTATCAATTAATGCAGTCAGTATCAATTCGCCATCGAACGGCAATTCTTTCATAAAGGCTTTTAGAGCGTCTTCTACGGGTTTGCGGCCGGATGTTATAGACACGCCGTTTGCGGTTAATAACAGCGGGTTGTAGTAGATTTTCAAACGAAGCTGAAGCACGTCCGGAAGGTAATTGATTACCGTAATTTTCACGCCGGCATCACGCACAAAGTCTTCGAAGTAAACAACCAAAGCGGCGTACTGTTCAGGTTCCAAAGGTTGCAAATCACCGGCCGCGTTTTCGGTAGCTACTTTAATGATCAGGCGGCTTTCGTAGGTTGCTTCCGTTACCGCTGCATACTTGATAATTTTAGAAGCTTCAATTTGTTCTTCAGTAAATCCTTCATTATTGAACTTATCAGAATCCGGATAAAGATCGAAGCCGTATTGAAAGTTCAGGGCTTTTCGCCGGTACCATCGGGCGGTGTGTGGTTTCTGTTCGGAAAGAATAAGGTTCACTTCAGCTTTGTGCGCATCAAACAAAGTCTCGAGCACCCAAATAGCGTAGGCCGTCACATAGAGCCAAAGCCGCCAAACAGCGGTTTTAGAAGTAGAACTCAATACCGCTAAATTCGGATCGCTTTCTTTTTTTGCCAGAATGTCTGCGTAAATCGCTTCTATCGTTCGTGCCATTATAATTCAAATTTGTTACAGGCTGTATCTTTTAACCTTATTTGCTCCTGTTTTTTAGTGCAAAATGTTTTTCGTTTTGAAACTTTATGAAATGCGCAATGTTTACATTTTGCTTCATAAAAAATTTCCATCTTTATAGCCATGTTAGCTTACTCTAAAGTTTTTCTCTACAATCCAATACCCAATACCTTCGAGTTCCTGTTCACCGTCTGAAGCTTCACCGCTCCACGCCGTTGCCGGCTGTATTTTTTTTGACGAATAATAACCCTGAACATCTTTGTTGATTTCGACCTGAACAGGGATTTTAAGCGCCGATCCGGAAGCCAGTACCGCGGTGATGCTCAAGCCATTTTCCTCAGCAATTGCAAAAGCGTTCATCACGTTTCCGGTGTGCTGTATTGTCACATCGAAAAGAGATTGGTTATGCAGGACCGTTATTTCCATTTAGTTGATTTTGCCGTTCAGCTGTTTGTATTTTCTAAGTTCATCAGTAAGTGCATCGATGCGTTCTTCCAGTTCCCGGATTGTCTGCTCAGCTTCATTAAACTTTTTGATTGCAGACTCCAACCTGGTACCCAGATCATCAACAAGCGACTTGTAATAATTGAGCAGTTTTTCCGCATTTTCGATCTGCGAGCTTTCAGCATCTGCCTGTGCTTTTTTCCGGCCGAAAAACCAACCGCCAAAACCGGTTGCAAGTGTGGCAAGCAGAACGCCAAGGTTCTCAATAAAAATTTGATTCATATTTCAATTTTAAGTTTTCCGAAGCCTTCAGACAGATCAATGTTCGGATCAGTGTAGCCATCGTTTTCAAGTTGTATTTTTAAATCCCTGCGGAACTCACTTTCTATTTTTTCATCTCGCTTCAGGTAGTTTAGAATTCCGAAACCCACCACGGGGCTTGCTTTAAATTCACCTTTAAAAGCTTCCACGATATGTTTAACATGTTGCTGGTCGCTTTGCCCAATTACAAAGTCACCATCAGCGATTAATATTTTGTTTTGCTCGTCTAAAAGAATATCCTGTCTCATTCTATATTTCCCTGCGAGGTTGTTTGGCCGGTTTGTGATGCTGCGGTACCGGTAGTGCTTACTGTAATACCAGGTTTCACCTTTCCGGATTTTATAAAGTTTTCTATCAGCTCTGCGAGTTGCTCAGCATATTCCTGAAAGGAATCATTATCCTTTGTCAGCATCGTCTGCTGTAGCTGCACCAGGCCGTCAATAAATGCCGGTTTTCCGTCTGCTAAACTCATTCGTATAAGTTATCGTTATCGGTCTCGATTTGGTCAAATTGCGCCTTTGTAGTATCCGCAAATTTGCCGGGTCCTGAAGGAGTAAGAATGACTGCTGCCTTCAGGGCGCCGAGCAGATCACCTGTTATTTTCTTTTGGTCTGAAGCATCATTTTTAATCTGAAACTTACCGCCGCTCATCTCAAATTTTGCACCGTCGATCTCGATGAGAACTTTCTCAATTTCGGTGTATTGTACGATGGCTGTTTCTTCTTTTTCGCCGCTTATTTCCAGACATAGAACCTGGGAACCAAGCTTTGGATAAATGACGATTTTGTTAGAAAAATCCCCTTCAATCGCATTGAGGCGAACGTCTGTTAAAGGCGGTAGATTTTCGCGGTCTACCGTGCAGGTGTTGCCGGTGATCTTAACCACCTTTCCGACTGAAGAGGATTTGTTATTATTTAGCTTTCTTACGGCTTCAATAAAGCTTTCCACGGTATCTTATAAAGTATAAATAGCACTGATGCTGATGTTAATATCTTACCGAGAAACAGCCATAATTTTTGCCACCAGGTGAGTTGCTTTTCAATAAGTTGGGGTGGCGGCACTATGGTTTTTTCGGCCAGTTTTTGTTCTAAAATATGCTTTTCGTGGAGCGTAATCTTTAATTGATTTTGCAGATAATGGCAGGAAATTTTCAGTTTCCCGTCCTGATCCAACTCTGTTTTTGGCGGTTGCAGGTTCTTACCAGCAGTCGACCCGGGTTTCGGTCCCGTTGGCGGCTTTAAGAATGGTTTTCCGTCCCTGCATTCGATGTAGGCTTCATAGTAGGAATTGTCAGCCTCAACGGTTACGATAGTGTCTCGCTTCAGTTCTGTTACTGTTTTTGTAATGGTTACCACTTCTTTTTCATGTGGCAACTGGCGGGGTTTGCAGGATAACAGGAAGCCGATAAGTAGCATCAGCGCGAAGACATTGAAATTTTTGATTAATCGCATGGTTATTTAATTTTAAATGTGATGTTGTTTTTTCGTTTAATTCCGTCTGTTCTGTTAATGTCGGTAATCACCTCATTGATGAAGTAGATTCCGTCCCGGTGCTTATCCGGGTAATTGGGGTCTGTGAGTTCGGCGCTGTCTCCGGCTTTTGTCCGCGGGTAGCACCAGCTTTCAAAACCGCCCCCGTAGCCGTCATACCTCAGTTTCTTTATGAAGTCTTCAGCAAATTGTTTCACCTGCTCTTTATTCAGGTTCAGCGGACAATGCAGGGTTCTTTCGTTTTCGCCTTTGTCTCCGAATTCGTAGGTGATTTCTTTGGAAGTCCCTTTTTGTTTAGAGATTGCCTTTACCCAAAACTTGCGGTCTTCTTTCGTTTCGTACTTCAGGTCGCCGCCTTTCCTTACATTACGGTTCAGGTTAAATTCATGTTTTCCCTGGCTTTCAAATTCGTGGCTTAAACCGGCATGTAATACTTTGCCTCTAAAAAAGAATTTAAACGGATAGCGGCTTTTAATTTCCTGTAAAGCGGCATAAGGCGTTACGTTCTCCAGTGCTATTTTTCCCAGGTGCGCATCAAAAGTTTTCACTTCATAACCGGGCACGATAAACTGTAAAAATTGCTTCAATGTGACATCGGCAAATACTTTGCTGACCGGCTTCATTTTCTTGAGCTTCCACATTTCGTCTTCGCACTCAAGTTCGATTGGTATTTCGGCTCCGATCCGCGTAATATAACCTTCAAACTCTGTGGCCAGATCACCGTCGTAGCCCGCTTCGATTTTAATGGTATCATCTACCTTAATAAAGTCAAGGAGACGTTTCTTAGCTATTGAAATACTGCCGGAGCGTTCCTGTACTTGCTTAAATTCACGGGGCAATGTCACCCTTGCAACATCGGCCAGCTTTTCGGTGCTGTTTTCAATGTGTATTGTTTCTGCCACATTGAACATATACTGATTGGCTATTGTGATCCGGAGCGAAATATTAAAGTATGGTATCATTGGTTTGGTTTCAATAGTGACCAATTAACCTCCTTAATACTCGATGCTGTCAAACTGAACTGTATGGTATCAGAATAACCTTCCATTGGCGTGATCTGGATGTCTCTAAAGTAAATGGTGTCGATGTCTTTTTCTTCAAACAAGACCCCCACGACCTCTACTACGTTATTGTATTTAAATATTCGGTGCAGCTTCCTGACCTGGTCTGTAGGGTATTGCCGATTTTCTACGTCGATCAATATTCCCCGCATTGAAATTTCCCAGGGACGGGTGCCCCACCGTTCTACAATTACATTATCATCGCCGTTCGTTTCAGTTTCCACTAAATCCTTTTCCCGTCTAAAATCAATGATAATTGGTGGTGCAAATACAGAAGCCTGGTCACCGGTTAGCATGGAAAAGAATTTCAGTTCCTCTCCGTCGTACCTCAGTCTTATGTCTTCAGTGGCCGGATTGTAGTCATCAAAGAAATCGACCTGGTATTTATTGTCTTCCTTTGTCAGGGATACCGCGGCCATCATTTCTGAAGCTTTCACGATCCCAAAGGCGGCGGCATATCTGCCTGCCAGGTCGATTATAATTGAAGTTCCGTTATCCATTTTGTTTTAAGCCTAAAAAACCATTTTCAGCGAGCCAGCCGATCTGTGCCCATTTCATTGCCCATACATCGTCATCGAGTTGCTCCGGGAAGGGAATATTAAGAAAGTGACTTATCAGGGCATCAGCTTTTAGATAGAGGTCACTTTCTTTGTTATCTGAAAGTCCAGTGCACCGTTCTAAACTTTCCCAAACTTTCCCTGTCTTACCGGGATCAGTTCAGCGATCAGCGAGAACGCAGCGTAGAACAGTGCGTCATCGGCCAGCACTTCTTCTTTTGAAGTCTTCAGTGTGTTTTTAACCAGAATTTCCTGTGCCTTTTTGGGGTCGGTTTGGATAAACTTCTGAAACTGGCCAACTACATTCCGGTCTGGCACCACGGCCAGTACTTCGATAAAGTTTTCGTTTTCGTCATCGGTGGGCAACAGCAGGCTTCGCAGCTTGTCACCGTGCAGGTCTTTCAGCTTTTTCTTTTGTTCAGCTGATACTTCAGCGGTATTTGGGGTGTCTTTAGACATGTTTAAATAGAATTTAAAGATTGATGTTTTTTACTTAGAGCACGTTGAGTTTTACTGAGAGCGCGAAAAGATCATACTCCATTTTCAGTCCCATATCACCAGTTACTTCACGGCCTTCTGACTGAAACTTCCCGATCACTTTGTCCACTACTATCTCGTTGTATTCATTCACAAACTCCACAGTAAGCGTGAACGGTTTTATGTTCAGAATACTTCCGCCTTTGGATGCTTTTTCAAGCGGCGTGATGTCGTGCATCATGATTCCCATTTTCGCATTCGGCGTTTTTTTGCCCCAACTCCAGGAGGTTGCATTTGGGCCCATTGTGTGATTTAGCTGATGCTCCTGGCTGTTGCCGTAGGTCAGCGACGTTACTTCGATAGGGATGCCGTTCATCTGTACTTTCACATCAACCGAGTCATAGGCCTTTCCGTTTCTTTTAATTTCTGCCATTACACTTGGGTTTTGAAGTTGATAGTTCCTTTGATTTCGCCAATGTTGCCGCGTGGCACGATGACGTAGCCTACTTTCAGTTCTTTGGCTACGATCAGATCACTGTCCGGGTCTACGGCAGTTTTTCCGTAAGTTATTTCACCGTTTTGCACCATATCGTCAAATACTTTGTCGCCAATGTCTTCGAGCGCAACAATAGTGGCGGGGCGAAGTTTGCCACTGGTCTCATCCAGTAGCCAGTCGGTTTTTACTTTTGGTAAATAAACCGATCTCAGTTCACGGCGTGCTTTGTCTGAGGTTCGGCCCAGCGCGATCGTGTGTTCGTTAACTTTGTTGTCAGCATCGATAATTACCGGTGCACACACATGATCATTGTTAATTCTTACGCCTGCCATGCCGGTATATTCCACACCGAAAACATAGCCTTTGTCTTCGAGCGTCTGAAGGTCGCTCAGCAGTTCTGTGTTTGTTTTGTGCGATGAGATCCCGGGCTCAATCCAAACATCTTTTGTGGCATCCGTAATATTGAAAATTTCGTTATTTCCGATATTCTGGTTCACATTGGCTTTGGCCATTATTCCCAATACGGTTCCTACATCTGCGAATTTTTGCGCATGTCCTGTTTTTGTGGATGCGTAAAGAAAGTCCTGTCCGTTGACAAGAGTAACTTTATCCGCCTCAAGGTTTTCTATATCGCGCAAATTAGCAGATGCAGCTGCGGAACCTGTATGATGGTAGCACTCCAGAATAATCTGGCAGGGCATGAAAAGAGAGTCGGCCCAGTTATAAAGAGCCTGTGCCTTTGGGATTGCATTATATACTTCCGTTGGCATACCGTTTAGCAATACTACAGTGTCATCAGCATCGAGGTTTACCGCAATTGCGAGCTGCTTAATTTTTCCTTTTGCATTGGCCAGTAATAGCTGCGCTTTGGTATCGCAGATCACCGGCAATGTTTGGGTCTGCGCAACAAGCATCAGATGCAGTTCCGTGCCTTCACCGGCGTTTCGGTAGAACTCTGAAACATGACGGTGAACATTGATGTTATTCACTTTGTCATACTCAGCTGTGATGCCCAGTGACTTCACGTCGTTCATATTATACACCGTCGTAGGTGTATCTAAAGCAAGAGCCGAGGCCGCGATCGCAGTAATGATGAGTCCGCTTATTGCGAACCCGGCATTTCTGCGGTTGGCCCCGAGCCTGCCTTTTTCAATTTTTATTCCTGATAAATCTGACATTCTTTGTAATTGTCTTTAGGTTATTCAGCGTCGTCGGTAACCGGCTTTCCGCTTTCAAAAACTTCCAGCTTGCCTTTTACTTTTCCGTTAGCATCTTTTTTAAGCGAATTGTTCGCCCAGTTGATGTCGGTAAAAAACTCACCCTGTGGATTCATCCAGAGGGTTTTTACCTCTGAATTTTCCTTAAAATAGTTTTGCGCATATTCAGACTGCGCTTTTGTCTTTGCCATTTTTCGAGATTTGAGCGGTTATACTATTCGTTACCGGATACAATTGCTCCGAAACCGATCTCCTGCTTTTTATCACAGAGGCCGTAGGTGTGCGTTCGCACTTCAGACTGAGGGTCTTTGCTTCGGGTGTCTGCTTTCATGTCTTTGAATAAGACCTGTACCTGCTCGATATGGTAAACCGTATTTGGAGCATAGAACATAATTGAGGCTTTCTGATCACCTGCGGCACCGGTCGCACCGATAGATTTCAGATTACCGGCCGCTGAATAAACAGGCGCTGCTGAGTTTTCAAAAATTTTGAGATTAAAGAATCTCTTCAGCATTCCGGTTTCTTTGTCGATCTCCAGGTCGCGGTAGTTGTTGGTATTCGCGCGATCATGGATAAGGTCGGCCTTATGTTCGTCGTTCAAAACAAAATAAAGCGCCGCTTTATCTGCGAATGGAATGCCTGCCAGTTTATTGAACAAGAAGTCGTTCAGGTCAGCGTAGGTCATTCTTTTTCGACCGTTCACAACCTCACCACTGGTACGGATTACCGGCATTTTGCCATTTACGTTGGTCGATGGCGCAAGCTTGTTCAGAACATAATCACGAACACCAATTTTGAATGAGTTGGTGTGTTCTACTCTGATCGCGGCTTCCTTATCAAAAGCCATAGCGCGCAGTTCCGCGTCAGTGTAAGACGTTGGTGTAGTGTCAAGTTTGTCCCATTCAACCAGAGTCTTTTTACCCAACATAGGTTGCGGAGTAAAATCTGCAGTAGCATTTACTACAAAGCCAACATTGTTGATCAGCTTGTTGAACCGGATACCATCTTTATCGATGGCGCCTGGGTTTGGTTTCTTCAGTACACCGATGAAGTCATCTTTGTAGTTTCTGAAGTCTTCTAATAGTTGTGGTTCCACATATTGCTGCAACCACAGTCCGTCTACTTCGTTTGCCATTTTTTATTTGTAATTAGCGTTAAACAATTCTTTGAATTTCTCAGGCTCTGAAGCCGACATTTTTTCCAATCCCTTTGGATCGGTTTCCTGCCACTTTTTGAAATCCCAGTCTGCACGTGCACTTGTAACAGTGGTAGAACCGCCGCCATTTTGCAACATCGCACCAATGTTCAAAGGTTTATCTTCACTAGATTTCACTCTTGATTTCAATACTGTAGATAATGCTTCAATACCAGAAGTAGCCCCAATCTGTTTATAGGTTTCCTTCTCACTTTCTTCAAGGTTTGCGGCATCTACCATAGCGGTAATCTGCGCATCCTTGTACGTTTTCAAAGCAGCTTCTGCGGCATCTTTGCCCGTTTTCTCCGCTGCTAACTTTTCCTGCATTGCTTCGATGAATGCGGTGTCAGAACTTTGCTCGGTCAACGCCAAGGCAAACGCCTGAATTAGAAGTTTTTTCATATTGTCGTTAAAAATTTGTTGCGTGTTTTCCGGCAGGCCGATCGCCGCCGGGTTCATCAGTATGTCACTAAACAGGTTGTAAACCTCAAGTTCACCATATTGCTCAGGCTCATCGATCGGCAAGATCGTTTCTACCTTTGAAGGGATAATTTTAGCTACTATGCCTAAAGCCAGCGCCTTATCGGCATCAAGCCAAGTGTCTTTTTCAAGATAAGCCTTGGCCTCAGCTTCAGAAATCTGAAGTTTAGCCATGATCTTTTTAACAAAGTTTTTTTCCATTAGCCGCAACAGGGATGCTGCGCTTTCATGGTCTTTTGCTTCCCCATACGAGCCGGATTTGGGCGCATGAAGCATAATAAAACCATTCTCTACGATTACCGGTTCTTTGACGGATAATGTAATAATTGCACCCATGCTCGCAGCTAAACCAACGATTTCTAATGAAATATTTGATTGTGAAGATTCAAGGGCGTTGCAAATCAGATTGCCGTCGAACACGGAGCCGCCGTACAGGTGCATTTTGATAGTAATATCACTGTATTGCTTTTCAAGCCGGTTAAGTTCTGAAACAAACCAGAGCCCATCACCACTCCAGATGGTTCCGAGGACGTATAGTTCGTTTTCTATTGAGCGTAAAATCATTGGTTACTGCGAATTGTGCAGCAAACATAGACTGAGGAAATTGCAGAAAAAAGAATAGTTGCAAGGGTTGCAACATTAATAAGGAATACTGTTAAATATTTTGAAGTTTGCCTTAAAAAGTGTAAAAAACTTATGGCAAAACGGGTAAATAACGAACCATTGCGCGCAATGGCTGAACGAATGTTCGTCGAAGAGGGCATGACTGCCAAAGCAATTGCAGCTGCACTTGATATGGCAGAGCAAACAGTGGGCCGTTGGCGAAAAGGTATTCAGGGTGATATATGCTGGGATGATAAACGGGCCCAGTATTTATCGGCACCGCACAACATCAAAAAAGTTTTAATGAATGAGTTGAATCATCTCTCAAAAGGTGGTGACGCCACAATTGACGTTAAAGCCATTGCTGATATAAACAAAGTTATTTCCACACTTTCTGAAAAGGCCAATGTTCAGATTGTATTCACGGTATTTAAAGAATTTGACACGTGGATGGCAGTTCAGGACCCGGAAAAAGCCATTGAGTTTTTAGACTGGCATCAGGCCTTTTTACTTCACAAAGCACAAACTGAAGTGTAATGAGTGATGTAAAGCTTTCAAGACTACATGAAAAAATGCTCCGCGATTACGATGAGCATTGCAAAGGTATTTCACTATTCAGCGGCGAGGGCCTTGACCCCGCCGAGACGCCAGCCAGTCGCCGGAAAACGCGGAAAGATAAAGAAAAGGACTACATCACCTGGTTCGAGTGGATGTTCCCAAAATACGCAAAAGTAAAGTCCGCCTGGTTCCATAAGAAACTTGCGAAGATCTTAATTGAAAACGACGTCTGTGACCTGCTGGCTGAAATCTACCGTTCAGGAGCCAAATCCGTTCACCTGGATTTAGGTATACCGCTGTATCTGTATGTCACCGACCGTATGCGCTTTATGCTTTTGATCGGGCAAACCGATCTGAAGGCTAAAAAACTGATTTCAGACATTCAGGCGGAACTTACATACAACAAGAAGTTTATTCACTACTACGGCAAAAAGTTCAAGTTTGGCGACTGGTCTGAAGGAGATTTCACAACAACCGATGGCGTCAAATTCATGGCAATGTCTCCGGGTCAGTCTCCCCGTGGTTTACGTGAAGGAAATCAGCGGCCGGATTATATTGTGATCGATGATGTCGATACAAAACAGCGCTGTAATAACGAGGAACTTTCAAAGAAACTACTGGAGTGGGCATGGGAAGATTTGCGGGGTACTTTCGATGAAGGTTCAAAATTCCGACGCTTTGTAGTAGCCAATAATAACTTCAATAAAAATACGCTGATCAATCAGCTGAAGGAAGAGTTTAAAGTCTTCAGCAAAAAAGTGAAGGAACTCGGTCTGAAGCAAAAACACTTTGTGGTTACAGTTCCGGCTGTAAAAAACCTCACAACCTTCGAACCAAACTGGCCGGAAAAAACTTCAGCTGAGTATTGGAAAGAAAAGTATCATACGTCGCCCTACCGATCATTCATGCGCGAATATCAGCACATGCATATCACCGAGGGTACAATCTTTAAAAACGAGCACATCCATTACAAAAAGCGCTTGCAAATCCGGCAGTATGATGCCCTGGTTTTGTACGGCGATTTAAGTTACAAAGATGCGGGGGATTACAAGGCAATGATCTTTGCCGGAAAGACCGGTCGCGAGTTCCATATACTGGATGCTTTCGTAAAGCAAACATCGAGAAACAATACGGCAATTTGGCTCTACGAAACCGTAAAAAATAAAGGCTTGCTGACGTACAATATTCAGTATTTCATCGAAGGTCTCTTTGCGCAGGATGAATTTGTAAGTGATTTCGATGCTGTGGGTGATACCTACGGTTGGTACGTTCCGGTTGTAGCCGATCAGAAAAGCAAGACCGGGAAATTTGACCGGATCGAAAGTATGGCCGGTTACTTCGAGCGGGGTAATGTTTTCTTTTCTGCCGACCTGGAGGAGTCTCCGGACTGCAAGGAACTGATAAATCAGCTGCTTGCATTCCAGAAAGGAAGCGGCGCGCATGATGATGCACCGGATGCGCTGCAAAGTGCAATCTCAAAACTTAACGTACAGGCTACCCTGAACGCAATACCACCGAAGATCACTACCCGAAAGGAAATGATCAGCAAACAAAAAAACAGATTTTAAAACTATGGCATTTATTACTGAAGATGACTATACGGTCCTGATCCGCGATGAGATTAAGGACATACTTCTCGAAAATTATTCAGAAACCAAACTGAAAACCGCCGAAAACATGGGTGTGGCCCAAGTGCGCAAACGACTGGCCGGCCGCTATGATGTGGCAAAGATTTTTGGAGCAACCGGTGATGCAAGAGACAGCTATATCGTAATGATCGTGCTCGACTGTGCTTTGTACCACCTGTACACAGCCACCGTTCCGAACAAGATCCCGGCCATACGTGCAGAACGCTATCAGGATGCTTTAGATTGGCTAAAGTCAGTGGCGCGTGGTGAAGAAACAACGGATCTACCGGTTTTGGAAGACGAGAGCGGTAACCAGATGTTGGGAATTAAAATCACTTCCAAATATCCGCCGTCAAACAATCGTTGGTAAACCCTTTAAAACATCTTTAAACTCCCATATTTCCCACTTTAACAAAATAACCGATGAAGATATTAGGCTTCGATATAAACTTTAATAAAACAGCCCGTTTCGCGCCCGCTGCAAAAACTGAAACTTTAGGCCGCAAAAATCCTAAACTTATTTCCATTGTCGAGAATTTTAAGGACAACAGCCGGAAGGATATTGATAAATGGCGTAAAGCTTTGGTTATGGCTTACCATCCAGAGAATCCGAAGCTGAACCTTCTTTATGATCTTATTGATGATCTGAAGACCGACGGCCACTTGCAGTCACAAATTCAAATGCGGAAGATGTCAACACTGAACACCGATTTTCAGGTGATCAATCGTGGCTCAGGAGAAATCAATCAGGAACTTACTTTCACACTTCGTCAGCAATGGTTTTATGAATTATTGGATCATGCTTTAGACTCAATTCTGTACGGCACCTCAGTTATCGAATTTACCGGCTTTAACGGTGATAAGATCGGCATTAATCTAATCCCGAGACGGAACACGGCGCCTGCAAAAAAAAGGATTTACCCTGATGTTACTAAAGATGATTTTATCGACTACAGTAACCCGCTTTTTGCTAAATGGCTGATTCAGATCGGGAAAGGTAACGACCTCGGAATCATTAACAATATCATTCCTAACATCATCTGGAAGCGTAATGTAATGCAGTCCTGGGCTGAGTTCTGTGAGAAATTCGGTTTGCCACTAATCACCGCTACTACTAATACTTCCGATGCGTCCGTAATCGAAAATGTAAATACGATGCTGTTGTCATTAGGTGAAGCTGGCGCAGCCACTTTCCCTATGGGAACCGATATCAAGTTTCAAGAAGCCAATCGTACCGATGCGTACCAGGTTTACAAGTACTTTATGCAAAGTAATGCCGACGAAATTTCAAAGCAGCTGGTAGGTTCTACCATGCTTTCAGATCAGGGCTCCAATCGAAGCCAGACCGAAGTACATGAACGCTCACTGGATGACAAGATATCGCAGGCAGACAAGCGCAATATCGGGTTTGTGATAAATGACGTTTTGTTCCCACTATTGCAGCAGCAGGGCTATAACATCTCACAGGAAGATTATTTCGAATTTAAGACCGCTGAGCAGGAAACAGACCTTACCCACATGTGGACAATCACCTCCGGACTTTTGGATAAGGGTTACGATGTAGAACAAGACTGGATTTCAAAAACATTTAACATCCCGTTGGGTGCTAAAAAAAAAATCCAGGTCAGTAAGCCCCAACTAAATACGGCAGCTGCTCATCTGAATATTGAACCTGAAGAAAGGTATCCCTTTGCATGCACGTGCGGTAATCATGCAGTAGCAGTATCGGAGCCTATGAAAATAGCGCTCACCGCACTTACCAAGGAAATGGTGAAAGCTATTTTCAATAAAACCGAGACGGCCGGTATCTACGGAAAAATGGTTGTTACCGAAGCGCTCCACTTACTTGCAGGGCTGCGTGAAAATTTCAAAACCTACTCGCCTTACGTAGGCCAGGATCAGTTGGTTCTGCAAATGATGGAATACAACTTATTCGAGTTTTCGGCCAGTAAAACAGAGGCACGCTTCGCTACGGCCATGGACATGCTTGTAGATGACTCCGGAACCCTCCGGTCTTATGCGGCGTTTGAAGCCGAAGTGATGAAAAAGTCGGAGGATTTCAATCAGAAGTGGCTCGAAACAGAATACAATTTGTCCGTAGCAGTTGGCCAAAATTCGGCGGCATACGTGCGTTTTCTTTCGGAAAAAGATACGGTAACGTCTTTTGTACAGTATCAGACGGCCGGTGACGACAAGGTGCGAGATACCCACAGGATCTTAGACGGTAAAATATTTTCGCTCGATGACAAAGAAGCTATGCAACTGTGGCCGCCAAACGGCTACGGATGCCGGTGCGAAATGCTGCAATATGTGGGCGATATCAAAGGCAAAATAACAACCGGCAGCGCAGCAAAGGGTATGATCTATTCAAAGGACCCAAAGTTTGAGAAGTCTCAGTTTGAAATTAACCGGGGCGACCTGAAGGAAGTTTTTACAAAAAAACAGTTCTATGTAGAGAACAAAAATTTACCCGAAAAGATAAATCAACTCACGTATGATAAATACGATCTAAAAAAATGGGATGATTTTAAAGCCGATTTAAAGCCGATAAAAATCGACAAATCAATTACGGCCGAGAATAAAGATGAACTCTTCAAAAAAGTAAAGGGCGCAAACTACATGGGTTTTGAAGATTACTACGGTAGAAAAATGACCTTGAAAAAAAAGGTTTTCGACCTGCATACCAATGCGAAATATATTACTGAAGAAGAGAAACGTCACCAGCTTTTTCCACATATAAAAGACGTTCTAAACCAACCATCAGAGGTGTGGCAGTACGAAAAACAGGAAGGAAGCAAATCCTTTAAGACGCGCTACGTCAAATTTTATAATGATACAGCAATAGTTGTTGAGTGCGATATGGATAACAAACAAGGCCTGGAGATATTAACCTGGTATCCGATGAAGGGCGATGAAAAGGAAATCCGAAAGGGATTCAAGATCAAATAAAAAAAGACTCTACCGGGAGTAGAGTCTTTTGCAGCGAGAAATAGAATGGGTGCGGTAATCCGGTATATTAGGTTTGTTCACTGCTTTCGGTGACCCTCATTTATACATCCATGCAATTCCATAACAAAACTACGAATAAAATTAATATAACCAAATGGCTACAAGTAAATTAACTATGCTCATCGACATGAGTACCAAGATGTTCAATAATAAGCTTACTGAACTACAGGGGAAATGGAGCAAGACGGTCGGGAAAATGGAAGCCAAGTACAGCGATTTCATTAACAACACCGGTGCCGGTGGGCTCATCGAAAAGATTAAGAATCCTGCGGCCGGTTTAATGATCGCCGGAACCGCGATCTTAGGCTTCATGGGTAAGTCCACGCAGATGGCTAACGACTGGCATAGTAAAATGGCTGAAATCAATGTCACGGCCGGTCTTACCAAAACCGAATTAGGAGGGCTTTCGGATAAGCTGCTGGATATTGGTGCACGAAATGTGGCGCCGATCGAAGAAGTACCGAAAGCCTTCGGCCGGATCATTTCAGCCGGTCTGGACGTAAAGCAGTCACTCGATGCATTGGAACCAACAATGCGTGCTGCAAAAGCGGGTTTTACAGATATTGAAACTGTTGCCAGTGCCGGTATTGCTACAATGATGTCTTCAGGAAAAGACATTAACCAGGTGTACGATGTTCTTTTTGAAACCGTCAAGGAAGGAAACGCCGAATTTAAGGACATTGCACGATACTTACCGAAAGTGATCCCACTGGCCCGGAGCGTAGGTTATGAACTTGAAAGTACCGCCGGTGCGTACGCCTCACTTACGACCAAACTTTCAGCTGAACAGTCGTCGACGGCATTAGAGGGCATTATGCGGACGCTTTCGAACGCAGATGTCGCGATGGGTAAGATCGACAGCAAGACCGGAAAATACGCCAGCGGCTTCCGTTCTATCGGTCTTAATATCTTCGATTCTGCCGGTAAAATCCGGCCCCTAATCGATATTGTAAAAGACCTGAACAAAAGTTTTGAAGGCCTTACCAATGAACAGAAAATTGCGAAGCTGAGCAAACTCGGTTTCGACCAGGCTACGGCCGTAGGTTTCGGAACGCTGATGCAGGATGTTGAAGGGCTCGAAAAGGCAACCCGTGCAACCTCTTTTGCTCAGGGTTCGCTGAATCAGGCGTATATGGACTCACTCACACCAATGGAACAATGGAGCGTTATTCAGAATAACGTGAAAGCTTCAATGATTAAACTTGGTGAACGCGTGCTGCCGTATGTCACCAGTGCGCTTCAGAAACTTGCACCAGTCTTCCAGTGGATGTATCAGAATATTGATACCATCATCCCGGTTGTAGGTTCATTCATTGGAGTGCTTGCAGCGCTGACAGCAGGAGTTTGGTTGTTCAATCTTGCATTATGGTCGAACCCCATAACATGGATTGTGGCGGGCATCTCAGCGCTTATTGCTGTCGTCGTATTGGCCATTACAAAGTACAGGGAATGGGGTGCGCTTCTGCTATGGTTTTTAGGACCTATTGGCCGTGTAATCTCTGCTTTAAAACTAATCTACGATCATTGGGACTCCATTAAGAAGGCTTTTCAGGACGGCGGTATCTTAGGCGGACTTATGCGGATCGGACAGGTTTTAACCGATGTGATTTTGCAGCCGATAGAACAGCTTTTAGAACTCATGGGTAAACTTCCAGGTTCGTTTGGATCAGCTGCACGCGATATGGCCAACACCGTGCATAAATGGCGCGATAACATGAATCTTGTTACTCCAGATGAAAAAATAAAGGATGCATTGTCGGCCGGAAAACTGGTAATGTATAACGGCAATCCTGTATTACCGGCCACAAAGGCAAGACTCGAAGCTCGTGACGCGGAAAAAGAAAAGAAGTCACTTTA
The DNA here is from genome assembly GCA_023419095.1 of Bacteroidota bacterium. Classification (GTDB taxonomy): domain Bacteria; phylum Bacteroidota; class Bacteroidia; order Flavobacteriales; family Weeksellaceae; genus Kaistella. The sequence goes on from JAEZYN010000045.1 coordinate 58,941, forward strand.
TGGACTTCCAGGCCTGTCGACCGGCGGACCCTTCGGTGACGGAACTGGAGCAGCCGGAAAAGCAGGCAAAGGAAAGCAGAAGCTTTCTAAAGATGTGGACAAAATCACCGGCGCGGCAAAAGAGGTCAAAAACATTACGATCAGGTTCGACAGTATTCACAGAGGCGACAACATTATCAACAATGGAGGTGGCGGCAGTGGAATGAGCATGCAGGACTTCGAGAATTTTTATAATGAACTGATGATGCGAATCATCCGTAACACAGAAACTTCATAGCCATGTATATAGAATTTAAAACCGAATTTTTCAAAAAACTTCAGAAGGTAAACAAACCGTCTTTCATGCGCCGACTCGTCAATCGGTCCGGCGTAGTGGCCGTTAATTTTTCAAAAGAAAGATTTGTCCGGAAAGACTGGTTAGACGGCAGCAGCCGTGAGGTATGGCAAAAGCGAAAGAAAACGGATAAAGGTTCACTAATGGTTCGGTCCGGCCGCTTAAAACGATCGATCCGGAAAATGTCTGAGGGCGATTACTTTGTGTATGTTGGTACCGATGTACCATACGCGCAGGTTCATAACGAAGGCGGGGAAATAAACAAAACCGCTAATGTGCGGACGCACACACGTGTGCGTAAAGGCAGAAAAGAGACCGTAAAGGCACACCGCCGGCAAATGAAACTCACTATGCCGAAACGCCAGTTCCTGGGCGATTCAGACGCGCTTGCAAAACGTATTGAGCGTTTCGCCTTGCGTGAAATAGATAACGAAATCCAAAAGCATTAACATGAAAATCTTTTATAATAAACTGTTCACCACTTTTCAGAAAGAAGAAAACAAAGACCGCTACCGGTCTGCGGGCATTAAGCCCATACAGCACATTGATCTGTACACCGGGCAGGATGTGATCCCGGAGAAGTTCGAAGTGATGAATTACCCGGCTTTGCTGGTGGACTGGACCATTGATTACAAAACAGTTCCGCCAGTGGCCACGCTTAATTTTCACCTGTGCTATGAGCAGCTTCGGGACACGAGTAACATGGGAAAGAACACGGCTGAAGCTTTAAAGTTCATTGATTTTATTGAGATCACCGACGCGGTGCTGAAGACGATCGAAACCGAACACACCGGTAAGCTGAACCTGATTAGCGAAGGAAATAAACTGGATGATACCGTAGTAGATGTGTATAACCTTTCTTACCAGTGCACCTACAGTGGTAAGCTGCCGGGACCGCGCACCGGCTATATACGCGGGCAAATAGAAACCCTCACCGATCGGCAAGGGTTGTATACTAAGTTGTTGGAATAATTACCAGATATCGTCGTAATATTCCCGGCGGGGTTGTAAGCTGTCAGACTTACTGCTGTCAGAAACGGGTGGAACCGAATCTATGGAAATCGCCGGGTTCGGGTCTATCGGTTCGGGTTCTGTCTCTGTTTTGTTGCATCCCAGGAACAGGAAAGCAAAAATTAATAAACTGTTTTTCATCTGTGATCTTTTCCCAAAAATACAAAAACCGCCCAAATGAGCGGTTTTTGTTTTTATAGAATGTGAAGTATTACTTTTCCATTCTTGCGATATCTGTAAAGAATACATGTGCACTGTCTGAAGTGATGCTTTCGTAAGCTTTAAATGCGCTTTTAGCAGCGGTTAAAAGTTCCTTTGCCTTCGCATTATTTGCGGCTATGATCTTTTCATTTTCGAGATTTCTGTCGCTGTAGCCATAATCTTCTTTCAGTGCCGGTTCATACCTAAGCTTGCGGGCGTATTCGTAGTTTAGTTTGCCCAGAAGAAAGTAAACTTTACCGGTAGCGACGCCTTTTGAGAGCATAAAATTAAGGTCATCAATACCTTTTTGGAAGTCCTTTTCTACTGCGTTTGCACGAATCCAACGGTAATCTACTGTGTCCGGGGACAATGCAACGGCTTTGTCCATGTTTTCCCTCACCTGTCGGTACATATCTTTGCTTAAATAGTACTTGGCGGTCAGGTAGTAAGCTTCAGCATTGGACGGGTCCTTTTCGAGTGTTTTATCAAGGATCTTCTTTGCATCGTAACTTTCCGGGTCTTTTTCAAAAAGTGTCTTGGCATCCTGGAGCGATTGGCCAAAAGTAAATGCAGAAAGCAGCAGGAATAAAAGTGTTTTTTTCATTTAAACAAATATTTGGTGATCAAGAATTTCTAAATAAAGAGATTTGACATTACTTTGTATGGTTGTGAACTTTTCAAGCCCTACTGGACTTAAAAAGTCTTCAATTGTGGCGTCTCCATCAAAATTTCTCCGCCAATTAAATGAGTTGCTTTCTTCACTCTTATAATATTCTACATTGTCCCCAAGCAACTCTTTAAGAGCACGAGTGGAGAAATCGTCAAGGGAGGTTTTTTCACCATAAGTTGACATAGAGTGAAGTCTGTCGATTGCGAATTTATAAAGCTTCTCATCCTTTTCAAAAATTACAAATCTTATATTTTCGGCTCTTGGATTATTTGATGTAGCTTTTCCCACTTTTACGTGACCAAATATTTTTTGTCCTTGAAAATTGAAATGCTTATCAAAAGGAAAATGGTAAGGCAACTGCTCAACTAATGATTTTGTGAGCTTTTTTCCATCAACAGTCATTACACTTACTTTAATTGTGGATTGGTCGGTAAATAATTTTTTGTAGTCCATTATTTTCTAAGTTTTTTTATCATGTTGCTAAGCCTTTCACATGCTTCATAATCTTCATTTTTCAAAGCGATTTTAAGTTGCTTTTCCAGTTCCGGTATTGATACGGATTCATCGCTGATCTGGTCGATCGGTAGTACAGTGCATCGGCAGCTAATAAGCCCATTAAAAATCTCCGGAAACTTAAAATATTCATAGGCTCTCAGTTCATCTTTTAATCGGCGGATTTTGATCATAGAATACTTGTCATAGACCGCAGTCACTTTACCGAAATCGTCGATTTCATGTGAAATTACCGCGTTATCGTGCGCATCTAAAAGTTGCTGCAGCAATTTATTCCGGAATGGATCTGTTTTTACTTTTTCAGGTAAGTCCATAATTCAAATGTACCAATTTTACACCAATTTTGGTTTAATAAATTCTTTTTGAAATTCTCTGATGGCCACGTTTTCCCACATGGTTGCCTCACTGCACAGATCGGTGCCTTTCAGCGCGCACTGTGTGTCGATGCTCAGGTGTTCTGTACCGCCGGGAAAAGTCTCGTCGGTGGTATTCCAGGTCCAGTTCAGAATCAGGTAGCCTTTGGCTCGCAATGCGTCCTGAACTTCCTGCTTGCTGTATTCAAATCCGTTAATTTTCATAATAGTTTTTGGTGTAATTCGTTTCGTAAAATTTCAATTTTGTTCCGCTCGTACACGCCCAGCGCATCATTGAACTGCAACATGTGACAGATAAAGTCGTACAGTTTATTTGCTAAGTAGTACGGGAAGGTCATCCTAAATTTTTTGGCGGTTGTTTCGTGCGAAACTGCCTTTAATTCAAAGATTTTTCTCAATTCAAAAAACAGATACATATCACTTTTTTCATGTCGGCTTTTAGCGTGCGACAAATCGTTTTTCCGGTAGAGATCAAAACACGCTTTCAGTAAAAAAAGCGTGTCCGAATCTAATTTTAGCGTGATCTTCATTACTTCGCTGCGTATTTTTTATAGGCCTTGGCCAGCTTCGTGTCGTAGTTGTTTGATTTGTACCCGGCACCGTTGTAACCGAAGGCAAAACCCACCCAGTCTTTACGTTGCAATTCATCCTGAAGGCCTGAATTTTTCACGAAATTGCAAAACGCCAGCAGCTGTGAAGCTTCATCTTTGTACATGGCATTGACGAAGGCTTGAAGCGTGCTAAAACCGGCTTTCCGGTAGTTGCCGCCCATGATCTGAAATATACCCCAACTCGCGGACATCAGAGCGGCGTTGCGGTCTAATTTGGCCGCTTTGTCCAGGCGTGCATGCTGATCTTCGGCGTAATGTTTTTTAATCCATTTTGGATAAGATACGTTTGAAACGCCGTGCTTGCCGCCTGTGTATTTGTAGAACCAGTGTCCTTCAAACAATATTTTTGGCTTGCCGCTGGGCAGAAACCCGGCACCGGCGCTTTCAACTTCGGTCACGGCTTTTACGGCAGCAACTTCGCAGTCTAAAAAATCAGCTGCGCGTTCGAAATCCTTTTCTGTTAGTGTTTTCATAAATCGATTTTTATTGGTTTGCATTAAGATTTGCTTTCTCTATGGCTTCCAACTTTTTCAGTTCGCGTTTTGCCGGAACTCCCAAATATGAATGGTAAGTCCGCTTGCTGACGCAGAATTGATGCTCGATGAACTTGTGATAAATTTCTTTGTACGTCAGCCCAAACTGGTGATACTGCATCAGGGTAATGTCCTGAATTTTCACAATGGTTTTGTAGTAGTTTTTTTTGTTGTAAGCCATACGGTTTTTTGCTATGTTTGCAGTGTTTCACTCTGCAAAGGGCTTTCTTCCGTATGGCTGAAAGTCTTTTTTTTTTAGTTGTAGTTTTGCGACTCCAGGGTGAAGCTTTCGACCATCATTTTTGCAAAATTCAAATCCTTCTGCATGTTGGTGAAGGCCGTGTATAAACTCACTAACCGCTGAACCGGAATCCTGTTAAAATCCTTTGTTTTAGCCGCTCTGCAAGCGATACCCTTCACGATATCGGGATTAGCTTCTTTGTTCATTTTTTTAAGGAAACCGTAGATCGCAGCCATCACCCGCTTGCGCCAAATATCCGGGCTGTCTCGGTCGGCTTCCTGAAGCTTTGCAACGATCTGATCCAACTCGGCCTGGGTGAGCTCGCGCGCGCTGGTGGTTCTGCCATTTGTCCAGGAGCAGATCAGTTGCGCCCGGTCTTCGTCTGATACTTTCTGAATAGAAAGAATAGTCATCAGTTGCTTTAGTGTAGCCATTTTAAAGAGGTTTTAAAGGTTTTTTAAATATGCTTTTAGGTTTCCTTGCTGCTTTTCTTTTGAGGTAATCTGATATTACTTCTTCGCGGAATTCTTCTACCAGTTCCGCTACTTCCAAACCTACAGACTGGCCTTCTTCAAAGTATTTTTTATACTTTGCTTTGATGAGCAGTATGAAGGTTTCTGTGGTCATTTTATATGTTATTTAACCATTTCAGGCATTCTTCTAAATATTTAAACTCTTCTATAAATGAATCTCCCGAAGTATTGTCACAACCAATAAAACATGTCTCATCATCAATGATTTCCTTATATCCTGAATCGAGGACAATTATTTTTTCGCCGAAAAAATCCATTGTCCAAAACAGACCTTTTGGCTCTCTCGTAGCAATAATCTTTTGCATTTCATAAAAAGAAATCTCCTTTATCATGTTGTTGATTTTTGTTCCCATCAGCGGAATCGAACCGCTGAATAAAACCGTTTGGGAGGTTGGCGTATCAGCCTATCATTTTGGTTTCTTTGCCAACCTGTGTGTGAAATTGGCCGCCCTGAACATCACCGAGTATTTGGGCTTGTCTGCTGTAATTTTCCCGCTCCTTACTGCTCATTCCGTTAAAATCAATCTGCTTAGTTTGCTCAGGATGATAGATATTAGAAGCAATTACATACTTTATAAAGAAAGCGCTCTGAAGTTCCGCGCGCTTGGCATTCCTTGTTTTATTTGATCTGCACCGCTTAACGTGTGGGAGGCAAAACTCGGTGAACTGGGCCGCGGCATGTCTTCTGAAATATTCATATGCACTGTCAAGTGTTACCCAGTCCAGGTATTCAAGTTCTAACCAGAGATCGCGGCCATTGATCGTGCTTAAATAGATTTGCAGCTTTTTATCTTTAAAAAAGAACTCTACCAGCTGGCAGAAAAGCCTCTTATCTAATTCAGTTTTATACTTGAAGTAGTATCTCTGTACTTTAATTTTTGCAAGATCTTCATCTGATAAATTATACTTTTTCATCAGCCTGTCCAAAGCCTTCTGAGCGGCATCTTTTTCACCTTCTACGCCCCGGTTTGCGAGTTCCAAAACTTTAGCAATTTTGTCTTTAATTTCTGTATTCATGATCGGATATTCTATTTTTATTGTACTCTGTCTATGAAAATCACAGCTTCTTTATAGTCCTTTGACGAATGATAGAAGTAGAAGTTTACCACATCAATCCCGGAAATCATTACATCTTTTTCAGTCTTTACTCCTGGAGTCCACAAGTGTGGTTTCTTGGCTTTGCATCTGGAGTATTCTTGACATATTTCGTTGATCTTACTGATAACTTTGTCTGTAAATTCTTTGAAATCTGCATCCTGAATAAGTGTGCGATCTATTGACCGTAGATATTCAATTATTGCCTTTTCAAGCTTGTTTTTTGCGGAGTAATCCGACTGGTAGTAGGCTAAATACATATTTTTATTAATCTGGAAGGTTAAACAAATCCGGTTGGCTCACTGCCTTTTTGCCGTTATCCCAGATCACAAATTCTTTATTGCCGCCAAACCGGCTGCGCGGTTTGGTGATCCGGAAATTCTCTACATACGATTTGATGTCGCACATGTACTCAATATCCTTGGCGTATTGGCTTTTTGGGACCTCATTTCGACTCCATGTAATAATAACGAACGCTTTTTTCGGGTGACGCTTGATAAGGCTTTTATACTGCTCCGTTGTAAGTCTCATGTAGTCCAGGCTGTCGATAAAGATGATTCCTGGGGCGGCTTTTTTGATGTAATCTGAAAGCTCCAGTACAGAACCGCCGGACAGGAACATGATTTTGCCCGCCACTTCTTCCATATTATTGCGGATAATTGCATCCTGAAGGCTTTTAGAAATGCCTTGTTCATAGCTGCAATACAATACTTTTCTGAAGCCTGCGAGGTACTTTGCGAACTTTACAGAAAACTCGGTTTTCCCGTTGCCGGGATCGCCGTAAATAATCATCTGGAAGTTTTTCTCCGGCTCGCCGAAGCTTTCCTTCCACTCACCCTCAAAGGGGAAAATGTCGAACTTCTTGTTAATGAAGTTGCTTACGCCAATTGTTTTCATATCTCAAATTTGTTTGTTCCTCCGGCAGGATTCGAACCTGCATTCTGCTGTCTTAAATGTGCGCACCGCTGCTTTAACCAGTTAGCTACGGAGGAATGCCGTCTTTCCGGCTGTCTACAAACTAATCAGTATTTAACCGATAGCGGAGAAATTGAGCTCAAGCTTTTCATACTTGCCACTCGTTTCATTCAGTATTTCAAAGTCATACTGGTAACCTTTCAGAAAACTGCTGTAGCTTTCGCGGATCAGGCGAAGACCTTCCTTCCATCGAGCATCATCAAATTTGTCTTCGTGCTGCAAAAGGTTCATTACACTCGAATATTCCAGATCACCTTTTTTGTTTTTCACCAAAAAGCCCATCAGAATTTCGAACATCTTTTGATCACGTTTTTTTACGAAGTCATTAAGAAAAGCGTGGATCAGTTCCAGGGCTTTTGTGCTTCGCTCATCCCATACCGGCTGCGTATCGCGGCGGCGGCGGATTTTAAATTTTTTGTCAGTGGACATCATAGAAAACCCGCCTTTGCTGTTGCTGCGTATTGTGCCGTATTCGTTCAGCTTTTCCTGATGGAACTCAAGTGTTTCATGGGCCATAGATTTTAATGCTGACAGTTCATTGTACGCGCTTTGCGCAACGCTGATCAGCTTTTCCATATCCATATCGCGCTTGGCTTCGTACTGTTTGCGCTCTCTTTGCAGGGCTTTCTTTTCAGCGGCTTTTTTGTGGTCTAAAACCTGCTGAAGTTCCTCGGCAGTAAGTTCGCCGAGTGGTTTTTGCTGTAGTTCGTCTATTGTACTCATAATGCGTTATTTGTAATGATTAATTTTCTTTTTCTTTCTCTGAGGTCTTTCAGCTGATCATGCAGCTGATCGTATTCTGCCTTTTCTATCGCGCTGTCCATTTTCTTTTGCACTTCGCGGATCATTTGGTCTAACTCGGCTTCTGTGGGTGGGAAAAACTCGCTCATCTCAGTTCGTGCTTACGGTTAGAAAGTAGGCTCTGTGTGCGGGGTTCCAAACGTACCGGCCTTTCTTCTGGGTTTCCTGCACTTTGGCCAGTGCCAGCGCTTTGCGGTCTTCGCTCTGCTGTTGCTCCTTTTTGTTGCCTTTGGCTATTTGGTGCCCGGCGGTTGCTCTTGTTGTCTTCATTCTGTATGTTTTTTTAGTTGATTGTTGATCTCTTTTAGTTCGGCCTCGCGGAGGTCAATGATCCGCCGCTCTCTGGCGATGCTGATCTGCCATTCGACGATTACTTTTCGCCTCAGCAATTCCTTTAGTTTGGCTCCTTTCATTTAAAAATCGAGGGTATTTAGGAAGGAAACCGTGATCCTGGTATTGCTTTTTTCGGATTCTTTAAAGGCTTTTTTCACATAAACCTCCAGTTCGCCGAAATTTCTCACGCGGTTGGCCAGCCAGTTCTTTACGCTTGTTTCCTTCAGGCCGATGTCTTCGCAAATTTTGTGAACATCGTCGATGATCGACGTCTCGAGTGTCTCGCGGTTGCTGAACCGGCGGGCGGTTTGCCGGAAGTTCTGTTTGTTTTTTTCGTACCCGTCGGTTAAGATTTTGTTGATGCCCATCCCGATGATTCCGAAGGATACTTTGCCTTCCAGACCGTCCGAAAGTGATTTTACGATATTTACATACCCGGACTTTTTGCCTATGTGCTCAGCTTCGTCGATCAGCAGGATCGCGTTGTCTTCAGCGATGAGTTTTCGGATCACTTTTTTAATGATGGTTCCGGCGGTCCCGTGGGCTTCAACTCCTACCACTTCAGCAATGTTTTTGGCAAACTCTTTTGAGTTTTCCACGGCTGAACAGGTCACCAGGTAGGTACCCATAGGATACTTCTTTTTGTATTCCTTCAGCGCGTGCGATTTGCCGCTTCCGGTGTCGCCATCGATGGTAAACCTTTCCTTTTCAGCGCGGTTTTCCTTGATTTTCGGGATGATTTGGGCGAAGTTCTGCGTGTTGAAGTGCCGCCAAACTTCAGTTTTTAATGTAAACCCGATCGTTTGGCAAAGATCGAAGTAGTATTTATCCTTAATCTGCGTGCTTCCGATGTGGGTTTTGCCCTGCATGATCTGTGAAACGTACGCTTCACCTACTTTTGAATCTCGGCTAAGTTGCGCCTGGTTGCTGTCCGTTTCCGCCAAATATTTTAAAATTTGCTGCGGAATGACTGAAAGCTTCTGAAAATCTGTTAACTTTGTCATCTCTAAATTTGTTTAATTCATGTTTGAAACCGCCCGCAATGGCGGTTTTTTTTATTCTACCAGTTATCTTCGTCGAAGTCCCGGTTGATTCTCTGTTTTTTAATTTCCTGCTTGCTCAGGTCGCGGCTTTCGGCTTCATTGCGCTGCGCATTGTAGCTTTCTTTGTTGCCTCCCATTGCCATTTGATGTTCGTACGGCAAATCCTGACCGGTCCCAAACGCTTCCTGAAGGCTTGCAAGAAACTCGTCAGCCTGTGCCAGTTGAGATTCTTTTCTTTTTCTGTGATGTCCGAGTGCGTACAGGCTGTTATCGTCCGTTTCAGCGTGTGAGCTCGACGATTTCAGCGCCGGTGGACAACTGATGATGAAACGGCCATCGAGCGTGTACAGATCAGCCATTTCTTCAGTCCAAATAACCTTCACGCGGATGTTTTTCCGGTAGTTGGTAGCCTTGCCTAATATTTCGGCACCGGTCTCCCAGTAGTCAGGAATTTCGAACTGATATTTGTCAATTCTTTCGTAGCCTTTTGTTTTGGCCACATTCACGAAACCGCGCATGTAACTCAGGTCAACTTCGGTATGATTCCCGAAGAGTTTGCGCACGATCCGCGCATCCATTTCGGTACATTTCGGGTTTTTGTTTGCGAACCTTTCAGCGGGGGCGATGCCGTCCCTAAGCTTGGTATTATTCCATTTTTCTACGATTTCAGCAAACTGGATGATTGCATCCTCATAGGTTGGAAAACTTTGGATGTCCAGATAATCCGGGTTTGCCTGGCCTTCTATACCAACATTCCATGAAGTGGACCCGAAATTTGACAAACCTTTTAAGGTCTTTTTGAATAGCCGGAACTCTGTTTCGGCCGGGTTGGATTGCGAGTTACCTGCCTCGATGGTCCGCACTTTATGGAAAACCGTATTTAGAAAATCTTTGCTTTCCTTAGCCGTAAAGGCACCGTGATTATCACTGATAAACTCGAACATGGTTTGATACTCGCAGTTTTGAACGGCCATTTTTACGGCCTGTTCGGTCATTTCCGGGGTTTCTTTGTGCAGGCCCTTGAGCGACGGAGCCCAGCCGACAATCTGCCGGCTTGCTACGTCCGCAATAAGTATCACATAGAGTTTCATTGTTGATAGAACCTCTTTGCCTTTGATCGTTCGATAATATTTGTAATTGATGGTTCCCGAGCCGTCACCTGCAAAAAGCGAGTGCGAATACTGAAGCTTTTTCTGCGGAATGTAAGTGAGATGCGTTTTTTTGTAGTATTCTACACCATGACGTTCCTTTGCAGTCAGCAGCTGATTGTGCAGCATACCCAAATAATGGCAGAATGTTCTGTATGCGATTGGCTGGTGCCCCCATTCAATGATAGAATCGTAATAGAAATCTGTATAGATTGTTCTGATGTCTTCTTTGGATGATCCACCGGGATTCATGTACCCGTAATACATCAGTGCTTCATGTGCATCAAACTTAAATTCTTCGCCGGTTTCGGTATCTACAAGCAGTGATTTGCCCACTTTGCGGGCGTTATCATTGTCAAATTTTT
>JAEZYN010000062.1 GCA_023419095.1 Bacteroidota bacterium
TATCATCTACATACGCCACCTGATCTTTCCAGTCCAGCTCGGCATTGAAGGCACTCTGCAGCATAGACGCGCGGTCGCCGTAACGTTCCAGACTCTGGATTTTCTCTTTCTTGATGTTGTTTACAATAGAGGGAATCAGATCCGCATCGAAATTTCCTTTTTTCAGGTTTTCGATTTCGCTGAGAACTAAAGTCTGCACTTCTTCCAAAGTCTGACCTGTTGTTGGCGCTGCGGAAAGATAAAGGATGCCGTGATCCTGCAGCGTGTAAGTAAATGCTCTTGCACGGAGCAATTTCTGCTTCTTAACCAGGTTCAGGTCCAGAAGTCCGGCTTTTCCGTTGGTCAGGATAGATCCCACCAAATCGGCAAGCAGAACGTCTTTGTCTTTGTTCCCCGGCAAGCGGTAACCGATGGTAAGGCTTTCGGCATCGGGACCTACGATCTCCTTAACCACAGGAGCCGTCATAGGCTGTTCCGGCTGGAAGGTATATTTCGGCACCGGCTTGTTCTTCATATAGGAGAAAGCCCGGTCAATCTTCTCGATTGCCTCATCCGGATTGAAATCACCGGAAAGGATGACGCCCATGTTATTGGGAACATAGTAATTGTTGAAATATTTGCGGATCTCAACCAGCGAAGGGTTCTTTAAATGTTCCACGGTCCCGATCGTGGTTTGCTTACCGTAATTATGGTTTTTGAACAGTGTGGCGAACAGCGTTTCGAAAACTTTTCTGCCGTCATTATCCAAAGTCCGGTTTTTTTCTTCGTAAACCGCTTCCAGTTCCGTATGGAAAATCCTCAGTACCGGGTTTCTGAACCTTTCAGCCTGAACAGCCAGGTAACGGTCCAGTGAGCTGGAGGGAACATCGTCTGTATACACAGTTTCTTCGAAATTCGTCCAGGCATTGGTACCCTGGGCGCCCATGGCCGTCATCATTTTGTCGTACTCGTTGGCAATGGCATATTTTGCAGCTACACCTGAAACGGAATCGATCTTTTTGTAGATGGCTTTACGCTGCACCTCGTCTTTGGACTTGTTGTACTGTTCGTACAGCGCATCTATCTTGTCGAGTTCAGCCTTTTCCTTAGCCCAGTCCAGGGAACCGTACTTATCGGTTCCTTTGAAGAGCATGTGCTCCAGGTAATGCGCCAGACCTGTGTTGGTTGCCGGATCGGTTTTGCTGCCCGCTTTCGTAGCAATGTACGCCTGAATTCTCGGGTCTTTCTTGGTGGGGCTCAGTATTACGGTGAGTCCGTTCTGCAGGGTATAGAATCTGGCCTGCGTGGGATCATTGGTTACGTACCTGTAAGTGTACCCACCACTCTTAGCTTCCTTCCACTGGTAATCCTGCGCTTGAGCGGTGAAGAGAATCCCAACAGCAAAAAGCATCAATAACTTTTTTCTGATCATAATATATTGTTGTTAATACGGTATTAGACGATTGGTTTGTCATTTTGTTGCATGACAGCACTAATTTTCCTGAAAATTTTATCTGAATAAACCCCCATGAATCCGGTTATCTGTTGAAGAGCAGTCTTTCGCCAAACTTTTCAGCCTTCACTTCCCCGTTCTCATAAGCCACATTTCCGTTGACGAATGTGTGCGTCACTTTAGAATGTAAGGTCATGCCTTCCAGCGGGCTCCAGCCGCATTTGTACAGAATATTTTCTTTTGAAACAGTTTCGCTGTCTTCCAAATCCAGCAAAACCAGATCGGCCTTGTAACCCTCACGGATAAAGCCGCGCTTCTCGATTTGGAAAAGTATCGCCGGGTTGTGGCACATTTTCTCCACGATTTTCTCAAGTGAAATCTTTCCGTTTTTAAAATGCTCGATCATAACCGGCAAAGCATGCTGAACCAGCGGCCCTCCCGAAGGTGCCTTCGTGTACACATTCTGCTTCTCTTCCCACGTATGCGGCGCATGATCGGTCGCGATAACGTCAATCCTGTCGTCCAGAAGTGCATCCCACAGACCCTGACGGTCTCCTTTTGTCTTAACGGCGGGATTCCATTTGATGAGGGTTTTTTTGGTTTCGTAATCTTTGTTTGTAAAAATAAGGTGATGTACGCAGACTTCAGCAGTGATCTTTTTTTCACTTAACGGAATATCATTTCTGAAAAGTGAGGTTTCCTTTGCGGTAGACACATGGAAAACATGGAGTCTGGCACCGGTCTTTTCGGCCAGCTCCACCGCTTTTGATGACGAGATATAGCAGGCCGCCTCGCTTCTGATGAGGTGGTGATATTCCATAGGTATATCGTCGCCATACTGCTCGCGGTACATTTCGGTATTCTTCCGGATGGTGGCCTCATCTTCGCAGTGAACAGCAATCAGCATTTTGGTCTTGCTGAAGATATTTTCCAGCGTTTCGGGATTGTCAACGAGCATATTTCCGGTGGAGGAACCCAGGAAAAGTTTGATGCCAGCCACATTGCGCGGATTGGTTTTCAGCACTTCTTCCAGATTATCGTTGGTACCGCCCATCATAAAGGAATAATTGGCAAATGATTTTTGAGCTGCAATCTGATATTTATCCTCCAATAAATCCTGAGTTACCGCATTGGGCACCGTGTTGGGCTGCTCAATAAAACTGGTAACTCCACCTGCGACTGCTGCACGGGATTCACTTTCAATATCTCCTTTATGAGTAAGGCCGGGCTCGCGGAAATGTACCTGGTCATCAATTACTCCGGGCAGCAGATATTTTCCTTCAGCGTCTATTACCCGGTCTGCATCAGCAACTATATCTTTACCAATTTTTTTTATCAGGTCATTTTCGATGAGCAGGTCACTGTCCACGATTTGGTTTTCATTGACGATTCTGGCGTTTCTGATGAGGATTTTCATGGTTGTATTTAAATTTTTCGAAGCGTAAATTTAAGTTTTTTCAAACCTATTCCAGGGGAGGTCGATTTCCACACTGCGTTTCCAATTTCCTAAGTTTTAATTAAAACGATACATTTGCACAAAATTCAGGATTTGTACAAGAAACTGCTGGGGCAGACTGCACTTTACGGACTTACAACCGTGGTGATCCGTCTTTTTCCCTTCATCATTAACCCTTATATCACCGATGCTTTCGGGCCCGAAGCCTATGCGCCGTTCGCTGATTTCTATTCTGTGGCAGGTGTGATCGCGGTTTTGCTGACACACGGCATGGAGACCACATTCTTCCGATTCGCACTCGATGAAAAAAATGACCGCAAACTGATCTCAACAGCATTCTTCAGCGTGCTGGTTGCGACCCTGATTTTTCTCGCATTCTCACTTACTTTCCGGACAGAACTTGCCATTGCATTCAAGACGCCGACACAGGTCAATCTGCTCACCATCCTGGTGCTGATCCTGTCACTCGACGCGTTTTCCGCAATGCCTTTTGTAATGCTCCGAAAGAATGAAAGACCGCTCAAATACGCCTCCGTAAAGATTGCAAACGGCGTCATCAATTTTGTGTTGGTGGTGTTCTTTCTCCAGATTTTGCCGAGGCTGGAAGGCGGAATTTTCGGTTACAGATACAATCCGGCATTCGGCATTGGCTATGTTTTCGTAGCGAACCTGGTCGCGAGCGCCGCTACGTTCCTGTTTTTATTTAAAGACATCTTCGTCGCCAAACTCCGCTATTTTTCGTGGGAACTTTGGCGCAAAATGCTCAAATATTCGTGGCCAATCACCATTGCGGGACTTGCCGGAATCATTAATGAAACACTGGACCGACAGTTTCTGAAATTCCTTTTACCTGACGAAACTGCAAGGCACGAACTTGGCGTTTACGGCGCTGTGGCGAAGCTTGTGACTTTTGTGGTGCTCTTCCGTCAGGCTTATGTACTGGGTATTGAACCATTTTTCTTCAGCCATTCAAAAAATGAAAACGCCGGGAAAACCTACGCAAAACTGATGGATGTTTTTATCGCGGTGAATTGCCTGATCGTGCTTTTCCTGTGTGTTAACCTCGACTGGATATCGAAATTCTACCTTAACAATGCAGAATATTACGAAGGCATCGGCATTTTACCC
>JAEZYN010000079.1 GCA_023419095.1 Bacteroidota bacterium
TAACTAACAAAATTTATAAACAATGTTTGCAATTGTAGAAATAGCAGGGCTTCAATACAAAGTTGAGCAAGACCAAAAGTTGTTTGTAAACCGTTTGAAAGGAGATAAAGGAGGAAAAGTTTCTTTCGATAAAGTTCTTCTTACTGTAAACGGTTCTACAACAATCGGCGCCCCAGCTGTAAGCGGTATCACTGTTGATGCTGAAATCTTAGACCACGTGAAGGCTGATAAAGTAATTATCTTCAAGAAGAAAAGAAGAAAAGGTTACGAAAAGAAAAACGGCCACAGACAGTCTTTAACTCAGATCGTTATCACCGGTATCACTGGTTTCGATAACAAGAAAGAGAAAAAAGCTGCTCCGAAAGCTAAAAAAGCAGCAGCTACTGAGCCTGCAGCTACAGAAACAACAACAGAAGGCGCAAGCGCTGAATAATTTAAACCAAAAAACCTTAAAATAAAATGGCACACAAAAAAGGAGTTGGTAGTTCCAAAAACGGTAGAGAATCACATTCCAAGAGACTTGGTGTAAAGATTTTCGGAGGTCAGGAAGCTATTGCCGGCAACATCATCGTGAGACAAAGAGGTACGCAGCACCACCCGGGTGAAAACGTGGGTATGGGTAAAGACCACACACTTCACGCTTTGGTAGACGGAAAAGTAGTTTTCAGAAAGAAAGCAAACAACAGATCTTTCGTATCTATTGAACCAAACGCATAATTATCTGCGTCCCGATTTATTCGGATTATAAAAATTAAAATCCCCATTCTTTTCAAAGTGGGGATTTTTATGTTTAAATGTGAGCTGCTTATCTATTTAAAAATGCATCCCAGCCCTGCGCGTTTAAAGCAACAAGTTCGTTGCTTCCCCGCGCTACCAGATAGTTGCCCTGTTCTAAATCTACAGCGTGCCCAATTATACTGAAATCCGGATGATTTCTTATCTTCTCAAAATCTTCAGGCGCGATCGTAAACAGCAATTCGAAATCTTCGCCGCCGCTCAGTGCGCACATCACCGGATTAAGGTTCAGTTCTTCCGCGGTAGTTATTGTAAGCGAATCCATCGGGATTTTCTCTTCGTAAAGCCTGAATCCTACTTTGCTCTGATCTGACAGATGAAGGATTTCCGAAGAAAGTCCGTCGGAAATGTCAATCATTGAAGTAGGACGAATGCCGAGTTCCTCCAGTGTCTTTTTTATGTCTGTGCGGGCTTCCGGCTTCAGCTGGCGTTGCAGAATATAGTCGTAGCCTTCCATTTCTGGTTGCATATTCGGATTGGCCAGGTATACAGAATGCTCCCTTTCAAGAATCTGCAGGCCCAGGTATGCGCCGCCGAGATCACCGGTTACCACAAGCAGATCATTAGGTTTTGCACCGCTTCGTTTTACGATGTTTTCGGAGGTTTCAATCCCGATGGCAGTAATGCTCATCACGAGGCCGGATGTGGAGCTGGTTGTGTCTCCGCCAACAAGGTCTACTTTGTAATGTCTGCAGGCAAGCGCAATCCCCTCATATATTTCTTCCAGTGCTTCTACAGGAAAACGGTTAGAAACCGCCAATGAAACCAATATCTGCGTAGGTGTGGCATTCATTGCGGCAATATCGCTGAGGTTTACCACCACAGCCTTATAACCCAAATGTTTCAACGGAACGTAACCCAAATTGAAGTGAACGCCTTCGGCCAGCATATCCGTGGAAACCACCACCTTTTTTCCCTTAGGATCCAGGACCGCCGCATCATCGCCCACAGAAATTTCGGTAGATTCATTGCTGAAACTAAAGTTCTCGGTAAGATGTTTTATAAGGCCAAACTCACCATAGGTAGAGATCGGCGTAAGTTGTGGATTTTTATCTTCGAGCATCCTTTTGTTTTTAAATTAGTTAATGAAAGCTTACTCTTGTTCTTTGTTTTTGCGCCATGCAAAAGTACCCTGTTTATGGAAAGCTTCCACATTTTCAGGCTTGAATGGAAGTTCCCGTAGGTCGTCGCGGGTTAAAATCTTGGTGTTTTCGCTTTTAAATTCGTTCAAAACTTCCAGGACGTCATCCGGCGGCGTCGTAGATTTTCTAAGCATCGTGTCAATCCAAACGCCCGTGGCTTCGGAGGTTGCGCAATGCGTCCCGTCCGGCAGGTAGAATTTGTGCACGAACTGGTAAATGCTCGCATCCTCGCTCATTCCCGAAACTTCCGCCGTCACAAAAACAGTCTGATCAGCATAGATTTCCTTGAAAAACGAATATCTTTCATGCAGGATCACTGGCCCGATTCCCCACCGGCTCAGCTCTTTCAGTCCCATGTGATGGGTGTTCATAAATGCCATCCGCGTCTGCGCGCAGTAGGTAACGTAGGATGAGTTGGCAAGATGTTTATTGGCGTCGATATCGCTCCAGCGAACATCGAATTTATAGTGATATACAGACATTTATGTATTTTTTTTTGATTTTTTTTGGGCAATCCCCTTCACGGCGGCTGGCGCCGCCGTGAAGGGTCGGGCTTTCCACTGCAATCTTTTTCGGTGGCTTCGCCAGGCTCAGCCGCAGAAAAAGGATTTCCGTTTCAATCCCTATTGCGGGGGATTTTCTATCCACACAAGCCTGCACAAAATTAAGCATTAATGCCGGGCTGGAAAAACCGTATTTTTGCAAGCGGAAAAAGACTCTTTTTTCCGTTCAGGTATGCAGAAAAAGAAAATTATAATTATCGGAGGTGGCGCGGCAGGCTTTTTCTGTGCTGCAAATATCGATGCCGATAAATACGGGGTCACAATCCTCGAACAGAATTCCGATGTACTTCAGAAAGTAAAGATATCCGGAGGCGGCCGCTGCAATGTTTCGCACTCGTGTTTCGATCCGGCGGAGCTTGTAGGATTTTATCCGCGCGGAAATAAAGAGTTGCGCAGCGTCTTCCACAAGTTTCAGCCCGGCGACACGATGGACTGGTTCGAGAAGCGCAATGTCCCTTTAAAGATCGAAAACGACAACCGTATTTTTCCTGAAAGCAATTCCTCGCAAACCATTATAGATGCGTTAGTAAAAGAAGTTGAGGCCAAAAACTTTAAGGTTCATACACAATCTGTCGTTACAGCCATTACGCAGAAAGAAAGCGGTTATGAGATTACAACTACCTCTGGAACACATCACGCCGATTACGTTATCTACAGCACTGGTAGTTCACCTAAAAGCCTGAAATTAATCCAAAATTTGGGACATAGTATCGTGCAGCCGGTTCCTTCACTGTTTACTTTTAACATTAAAAATGATACGCTGACAGATCTGATGGGAACCAGTTTCACCAATGCAGAAGTTTCGATTCCGCAACTAAAAATGGACGAATCCGGCCCAATGCTTATTACCCATTGGGGACTTTCGGGACCCGCGATTCTTAAAATATCGGCCTGGAAAGCCCGTGAACTTGCCGATCTTAAATATCAGTTTAAAATCTTTGTAAACTTTCTGGGTATCGACAGTGCCGATGCCGAAGAATCATTTAAAAACTATCGGCAGCAGAATCCTAGGAAAACTATTGGCGCTTCAAAAATATTTGATATTACGACGCGTTTTTGGCACCGGATTTTGTGGCTTTCAAAGATAAATTTAGACAAAAGCATTTCGGATATTTCGTCGCGCGAACTTGAAAATATAGTCACTCTTCTATGTCGAAACGAAATGCAGGTCACCGGAAAATCTACGTATAAAGATGAATTTGTAACTGCCGGCGGCGTAGAACTCAAAGAAATTAACTTTAAAAATATGAGTTCAAAGCTATTGCCTAATTTTTACGTTATTGGCGAAGTGCTTAATATTGATGCAGTTACAGGCGGATTTAATTTCCAGGCGTGCTGGAGCGAAGGTTTCCTGGTGGCGCAGGATTTGAATGCATTAATTTCCTGAAAAACATCGCTTTTTTTACGTCTATTTCCTAAATTTGAGAAAATAATAAAAATGAAAAAACTGTACGCTGTGTTGATTCTGTCTCTTTTGCTGGTGCTGGCATCTTGCCAAACACGTGTTGTAAGCGTCCAGAAACCTTTCAATAAAAATTCGCTTGAACTGTATAAAAGATATAATTTTCAGCTGCAGGATGCCACACAAATCAAAATGCAGGTGCTCCGTGTGGACGATGAAAATGTTTACGGGAAAAACGGTGAAGAACAGATCGTTATTAAGGCTTCCGACATTCGTGAGGTGAAGAAAACAGATGTTTTTTCCTCAGTCGCAGTAGCGTTGGCTGCAGTGGCTGCGGTGATATTTGTGCCAATATAGACGACAGATTAAGTACAAAAAAAAAGGAACCTCTCACAGAGCAGGTTCCTTTTTTTATTTAAATATTTTTCCGACAATGTTGCCGATTTCCATAAAATCATCCGCATTGCTCACGTCCCGTGCAAGTTTTTCATATTCAGGTTTTGCGTTTCTTGAGGGAAAAATCAGAAGATAGTTTCGGGCAGCAAAATGTGTATTCAGATAAGCCGGGACGTTTTGCATCTGTGGAAGATAAGATATCATGCCGCGACGTGCCATGAACAGTACGAATGCGTCATCATCTTTCATTTTCTCAAATACTTTTGGCATTTCCGTCCAGTTATTAAAGACGTAAAAAGCCGCTTCGATATTCACTTTTTTCTGAATCCGTTCCAATACCTTAATGGTTTTGTCTTCACCGAAAAACTCAACTTTTGCTCCGGAGCTCCTTGAGATATTCCACAGTTTCAGCAGTGAAAGAAAAAATCCGGCTTCCAGATGTGCATTCTCCGGAAAAACGACAATATATCTGCGTACCGTAGCAATGGGCTGCACGGCGTGATAAACCAAAGTATTGACGGTAGTATTTGTGAGATAGCCGTTGTACAGATTGTAAACCAAACTTGTAGAGAAGCCTTTTGCAGGATCCACTGCCAGGATAAGATCAGAAATTTTATGTTCCTTGATGGCATTGCTGATGCCGCGCTGTACATCGCTGTCAAATCTTTTGAGGGACGTAATCTCCACATCCGCCGACGCGCCGATTTTTACAGAATCATCCAGAATTTTCACCGCGTTCTTTTCTGATGATTCA
The DNA here is from genome assembly GCA_023419095.1 of Bacteroidota bacterium. Lineage (GTDB taxonomy): Bacteria > Bacteroidota > Bacteroidia > Flavobacteriales > Weeksellaceae > Kaistella. Next base: position 5,053 of record JAEZYN010000079.1, read on the forward strand.
TTATTTTCGTTGTCGATGACGTTGATGGCGAAGATGTCTTTCGTATTGTTTTTAGATTTCAGCAACAGAGCTAAATTAGTGACCGGCTCCACTGTCCCGAGGTAGTTCAGCGCCAGCAATAGACGCTCATTGTGTGAATCTGCTTCGGCCATCGTGTTTTCATTATCAGCTTCCAGAATCTTTTGGGCATTTTTTTGAGTTACAAATGAAGAGATGGTGCACGATACCAAAATCAACAGGATGCTGCCGTTCAGGATGCTTTCATTTAATAATCTGATGGGTTCGCCAGCATCAGTTTCCCCAATAATGATGTTGTATCCGACAAGTACAGCGGCCAGCGTGGCTGCAGCAGAAGCCGAGCTGAGGCCAAATATTACACCGCTTTCTGCATTTGTATATCTAAAGGAACGTGCTGTAGCTTTTGCGGCGAGGTATTTTCCGCCAATGGAAACAAGAATCATTACAGCGGCGACTTTCAAAGTTTCTAAATCATTAAAAAATACTTTCACATCGATCAGCATTCCTACACTGATAAGGAAGAACGGAATAAAGATCGCGTTACCCACAAAATCAATCCTGTTCATAAGCGATGAAGACCTTGGTATAAGCCCGTTGAGCGCCAGACCAGCGAGAAATGCACCGATAATAGGCTCTACGCCGGCAAGTTCGGCCAGCAGGGAGGCCAAATATATCATGACCAAAACAAAGATATATTGTGAAATACGGTCGTCTACTTTTTTGAAAAACCACCGTCCCACAATGGGAAATCCGAACAGTACAATAAGTGCAAACGCGATCAGACCCACGGTGATTTTAGTCCAAAAAACCGAATTCACTTCGCCGGTAGTCATCCCAACAACAATAGCCAGCACCAAAAGTGCCAGTACATCGGTGATCATCGTGCCACCCACGGTGGAAGTCACGGCGCCATTTCGGGTGATACCGAGTTTACTGACGATCGGGTAAGAAATCAACGTGTGTGACGAAAACAGACTCGAGAACAGGAATGTGGTGAGCCAGTTAAAACCCAGCAGGTAGTGTCCGGCGATAATCCCAAAAATGAACGGGAATAAAAACGTGTAGGCACCGAAGCCAAGGCTTTTCCATTTGGTTTTTTTGAATTCTGCGAGATCTATTTCGAGGCCGGCCAGAAACATAATATAGAGCAGACCTGTAGTGCCGGTTACCACGATGCTGCTGTCACGGGTAAGTATGTTAAATCCGTTTGGTCCTACGGCGGCGCCTGCGATGATGAGACCGAGCAGATGCGGAACTTTTATCTTGTTTAAAAGCAGCGGTGCAAATAAGATGATAATGAGAACCACCAGAAATTTGAGTACCGGATCTTCAAACGGCAGTATAAAATGTGAAAAATCCATAGATTAATTTTTCGCCTTTTCAAGTTCTACAGAAAATTTTGCGACACAGTTGTCTTTGCCCGAAAGTTCGCGTTGTCCTTTAAGGCGTGAAGAACCGAGATCCGCCAACCCAAGCGTTATTTTTGAGTGTGAAACTGCTGTAGCACTGTCGCTCGAAGTAAGTTTAAGATCCGTACCGCTGATATTTCCCGTGAAATGCCGTTCGCTACCTGTTTTGTTGGTGATTGTTAAACCTGTTGAAGAAAACTCCCAGGTGTCGTTCCGCTGATCGCCCACTACATGGTCACTGCAGGTAGATTCTGTACAGATCATTTTACCGCTCCATTTCCCGACGATTTCTTGCGGCAGTACTTCATTCACCGGCATACTCACGGCATTTTCAGCAACGCTGTCACGTAAAGCAAGCAACTGCTGATATTCGGTTTCTTTTGCAAGAAATTCCTGCTCTTTAAGGAAGAGAGCCTGTTCTCTTTGTGCAAGCGTATCTTCTTTATTTGTGTCCGAACAGCTTAAGACTAAAGCAGCAAGTATGGTGGTAACAACTAAAATTTTCATGAGTTTTCTCTTAGATGCTTTTAAAAATAACAAAAAAAGGCCAGACTGAAAAATCGGGGCTTATTAGTTTATGATATTGCGGGCTCGCTTTTACTCATTCATCCGCGCGATGACATCGATGCCGCCTTTGGTTTTGTCACCGATTTTACAGGTAATTTCTGTATCAAGCGGAAGAAAGACATCCATCCTGGAACCGAATTTAATGAAACCGAATTCATGTCCTGCTTTTGCCTGATCACCTTCTTTGCAGTAAAACACAATACGTCTCGCAACATAGCCCGCAATTTGCCGAAAAACCACCTTATGATTGGTCTTACTTTCTACTGCCACGGTGGTGCGCTCGTTTTCGGTAGATGATTTTTCATGCCAAGCTACGAGGTATTTTCCCGGATGGTATTTTTTATAAATCACTTCTCCGGACACCGGAAACCTGCAAATATGCACATTCAGCGGAGACATAAAGATAGAAATCTGGATGGCTTTTTCGTTTAAAAATTCATCTTCAAATACTTCTTTTATCATCACAACCTTACCGTCTACCGGCGCAATGACATTTTCTTTGTGGTCCAGAATATAACGCTTTGGAACCCGGAAAAACCAAAAGACAAGCCCATATAAAATAAGGACCGGCAAGATGATCAAAAGCGACCACTGTTCGAGGTAATAGACCGACAGAAAAGATACGAGTGCGAAAACGATGCTCGCAACCACGATAGTTCCGGTGGACTCTTTGTGTAATTTCATCTTTATGCTAAATAAGTTTTTCTAAAACAAAATACAAATATACAACAGGTACACATATTATAAAACTGTCCAGCCTGTCCAGTATGCCGCCATGGCCGGGAATAATTTTTCCGGAATCTTTCACACCGAAGGTCCGTTTTAGCTGACTTTCAACCAAATCACCCAGCGGTGCGAATACGGCAACAAGAAGTCCTACTAGCAGCCAGTTTCCGCGAAGATCGGGATAATACTGTTCGATGAAAAATCCGGCAACCATCGTCAGTACAACACCGCCCGCAAAACCTTCCCAGGTCTTTTTGGGTGAAATTTTCGGTGCCATCTTGTGTTTTCCGAAGAATTTTCCGGTGAAATAGGCAAAGCTGTCACTGCTCCAAATCAAAACAAACAGAAAAAAAATTTCAAGTGAAAAATCTGTCGCTGAAAACTGAGGCAAAGCCAAAGCAAAGCTGAAAGGGATCGCTGTGTAAATTACGGTGAAAATAAGTTTACCGTTGTCGTAATAAAGTTCTTTTGAAAACCGGAAGAGCGTCACTACCGCAATCACGATGAGTGAAAGCGCCAAAATTTCAGACAGGCTGAAATTAAAATAGAAACCCTGCGCGAAAAATCTTTTAGAGAAACGGTAGAAGACAAAAACGATGATTGGAAAAACCACCCACTTTTCCCAACTTTTGGGGTCGAACTTCATTATTTTCACGCACTCCCACGCGCCGGTGAAAAGAAAAAACGTGATGAGCCCGTAAAATAGATGCTTCTGATGCACGAGGCCGGGAGAAATTCCATTGATAAGATGGGCGCCCAGCGGTGTCGTGCACAAAATTACGAGCAAGCCGTAGATAGCACCGCCAAATAGCCGTTGTAGTAGATTTTTATCCAAAAGTTTCTGGTTAGGAGTTGAAATTAAGTCCTGGTGAAGGCTTAATCTTCGAGCAAAAGTAAGAAAAGTTTTGTATTATCCTTATTCGGTGTATCCAGCTTCGAGTTGCTGCCGCTAATCGACGTGAGATTCCGGATATTTCCGTCACGTTTTATTTTGCTCATCGCATCATTCAGATTGGTTACGATCTGCGAAACATTGGCCATGATGATGATCTTCGAAGGCAGGCGGGAAGAGTGATAATGCAGGATGTTGTGGTGAGACAGCATGATGCGGCCGTCAAAAGCGATCAGGTATTCGCATGTTATCAGGGCGCAGTCATTGAATAGTTCGAGCTCCGTCGTATACGGAACGTTCACTACGTCAAGAAAATTTTTAAGGTCATGATCCCAGCAGAAAACCGATTTTACATCCTCGATCTTGAGGATTTTATTTAAAGTCTGCAAGGCTTCCGCCTCGTCTGCACAATAATTAAAAATGCCGCCGGAATGGGTGAAGAGCTGTGCAAATTTGTAATCCAAATCTGCATTTTTCAACTGGTCTCCAAGTTTTACCAGATCCTGTTCCTCATCCTCAACGGGCTGATTCAGAATTTTTCCGACAATTTTTTTTAAATTAAAGAGACTCAATTTGCTGCAGGTTTGCTGTTATTATTACAAAAATAGAAAATTATTGCGTTAAATATAATATCAATAAAAATATCCTGATAACAGATCATGTTCTGCCAACAGGATATTTATTATAATTTTTAAATCTGTGTACCTGATTCGGGTGCCTGTACCACGTCAGGTGTTTCGTTCTCAAATACTTGCGTATTAGAAACCGGCTTTTCCGTAAGTTCCGGATCCCAGGCGCGCTGGCCAAAGATTTCTTCTAAATCTTCGCGGAAGATTACTTCCTTCTCCAGCAACTTCGCTGCAAGCGCATCCAGTTTGTCACGGTTTTCCGACAGGATGCTGATCGCCCGCTGATATTGCGTTTCGATGATTTTGGAAATTTCTTCGTCGATCATTTTCGCGGTCTGGTCGGAATACGGTTTTCCAAAGCTGTATTCTGATTGTCCAGAGCTGTCATAGTACGAAATGTTACCCAGCTTGTCATTAAGACCATAAATTGTCACCATTGCCTGCGCCTGCTTCGTCACCCTTTCAAGATCTGAGAGTGCGCCGGTGGAGATATTTCCAAAGGTAACCTGTTCTGCGGCCCTTCCACCCAGTGTTGCACAAAGTTCGTCGTACATCTGTTCTGTCGTCGTCAGCTGACGCTCTTCCGGAAGATACCATGCGGCTCCAAGCGAACGGCCACGCGGCACGATAGTTACTTTCAACAAAGGCGCTGCGTGCTCTACCAACCAGGAAATGGTGGCGTGTCCCGCCTCGTGGTACGCAACACGACGTTTTTCTGAGGGTTTGATTGCCTTATTTTTCTTTTCAAGTCCGCCAATGATTCGGTCTACTGCATCAAGAAAGTCCTGTTTTGTTACAGATTCATGGCCGTTTCGGGCCGCGATCAGTGCCGCTTCGTTACAGACATTCGCGATATCCGCTCCACTGAATCCTGGCGTTTGCTTGGCCAGAAATTCGCGGTCAATGTTCTCATCGAGCTTAATTTTAGCAAGGTGAACATCGAAAATATCTTTTCGCTCATGCAGTTCCGGAAGGTCAACGTAAATAGAACGGTCAAAACGTCCAGCACGCATCAAGGCTTTATCCAGAATGTCGGCACGGTTGGTCGCGGCCATTACGATTACGTTGGTATCTGTTCCGAAACCATCCATTTCGGTAAGTAACTGGTTGAGTGTATTTTCGCGTTCATCATTGCCGCCTGTAAAGTTTCCTTTACCACGTGCTCTACCAATTGCATCAATCTCATCGATGAAAATGATGGCAGGAGATTTAAGTTTAGCCTGAGCAAAAAGATCACGCACACGCGAGGCACCCACGCCTACGAACATCTCCACAAAATCTGAACCTGACAAAGAGAAAAACGGAACCTTGGCTTCGCCGGCTACCGCTTTTGCAAGCAAGGTTTTACCGGTTCCCGGAGGACCTACTAAAAGTACGCCTTTCGGTATTTTACCACCAAGTTTGGTGTATTTGTCGGAATTCTTAAGGAAATCAACGACTTCCTGAACTTCTTCTTTCGCGCCTTCTAGGCCAGCAACATCTTTAAAGGTAATGTTGATTTTATCTTTTTCATCAAACAGTTTTGCGCGCGATTTCCCGATAGAGAAAATCTGGCCTCCGGCACCGCCGCCACCGCCGCCCATCATCCGGCGGAAAATAACGAAATAGAACAGCGCCATGATACCAATCCAGAAGAGGGCTGTGAAAAGTAATTCTGTCATCGGATTTTTACCAATTCCATAATCTTTCTTAGTTGCGAGCGCTGGATTATCTGCTTTGATCTTATCAAATTTTTCGAGAAAAAGCTGCAGATCACCGAAACTCAATGTATAATCTGGTTTTGGCGCAAAATCAAACGAGGAAAACGGGCTGCGTTCTGACGTTGGCTCCTTGCTTGCTTTTTCGGCCTTCGCAGCTTTCGTCAGGAAAACATCTGCTTTCTCAGTGTCTTTATAGATGAGTACATCTTCGATTTTTCCCTGCTGAAGCATTGTATAAAACCCTTCTTCGTCCAGCGTGTTAGCGCCGGAATCGCTGTTCATGTTCGTAAAGAAAATGAGTAGGATTGCCGTTATTATTATCGGGAAAAACCAGTTAAATCCTTTATTTTTATTCATATTTTTCTATAAAAATTTTGACGAAAGAAGATTCCGTCAAATGCCTTTAGTTATTTTCTATTTTCGTGATTACCGCGTCGCCCCAAAGCTCCTCGATATCATAATATTCCCTTGTTTGTCTTTGGAAAACGTGCACCACAACAGAGACATAATCGAGAAGAACCCAAAGGGAGTTCTCAGTTCCTTCAACGTGCCATGGGCGGTCCTGCAGCTCGTTCCGAACTTTTTTTTCAATATTTCCTGAGATTGCGGAAACCTGCGTGTTCGAGTTTCCGGTACAGATGATGAAAGTTTGTGCGACGGAATTTTCAATTTTTGAAAGATCAAAGATCATAATATCTTCTCCTTTGGTATCTTGTATTGCTTCTACAATTTTATTGGTAAGCTGTTGTTTGTCAATATTTTTATTCATTAAAAATTTAATATAGTCTGCAAATTTATTGTTTTTTTATTTAATTTAGGGCACCTTTGCGGCCCCCGACGTCTTAAAGTTTTCATAATGGCAGCACCCTTTTTTCTTAAAGAATGCAAATCAACGAATGACGAAATCATAAAACTTATCCCTGCGCAACAGCATGATTTCGTTGCGCTTTATACGCTGAATCAAACGGCCGGCCGTGGGCAATATGGAAACAGCTGGCAAATGGCTCAAAACCTAAATCTCGCTTTCTCGATTGCCGTTCCATCAAAGTATTTTAACGATTACAACCACTTCGTCAATTTCCGTACCGCACTGCTCCTACGCGATTTTATAGCCAAAATGACCGCTGCACAGGTTGAAATAAAATGGCCGAACGATTTGATTATCAGAAATAAAAAAATAGCGGGACTGCTTAGTGAAAAAATCAAAGTGAATTCTGATGAATATTACATCATCGGGATCGGCCTTAATGTTCTTCAGGAAGAATTTCCCGGCCTTTCGAAAGCGGGTTCTTTACTGACTCAAACAAATAAAAAGCTTGATCCTCACAAAGTTGCCAATTCGCTCTACGACGAACTGAACAAAAGTTTGCGCCGTGATTTTGCAGTTTCTGATTTGCTGAAAGATTTAAATTTAAATCTTTTCCGCAAAGATGTAATTTCGGTTTTCGAATGTAATGCTGCAAGACAAAATGGCATAATTCGCGAAGTGGATGCCGATGGATTTCTGTGGGTAGACCTTGAAAACGACGGTTTGCAAAAGTTTTTCCACAAAGAAATTGAGCTGCTTTACTGATTCGCTCTTTTAAAATAAAGATAAAGCGCCACGGGTCCAAAAACCAGGTTTGGTAACCACATCGCAAGCAGTGGTGGCAGTGTTTGGTTCTTTGAAACCACTTTTAAAGCCTCAAATGAAAATACAAACAGAAATGCTAGTGAAATTCCGATGGCTAAGTTGAGACCAAGGCCGCCACGCTTTTTCTGCGAAGCGAGCGAAAGCCCTAAAAATGTAAGGATAATGACTGAAACCGGCATTGAGGTTCTTTGATGAAGCTCATTCTGGTAATTTCCCAGATTCGCATTTCCTTTTTCTTTTTCGCGGTTGATAAAACTAATGAGTTCTGGTGTCGTCTTGTTCTGGCCAAGTAAAACGCCGGGAAAAAGTTCCTCCGGCGGAAGCCCGAACGCTTTGGTCATCATGTCACCGTGGCCTAATTTCTCGGTGTCTTTTGCGCGAATTGTTTTTTCAAGATAATTATTTAGAACAAAATGCTGCTTTTTATCG
>JAEZYN010000091.1 GCA_023419095.1 Bacteroidota bacterium
CCTATAGAATCTGCTAACTTTTTAGCTTCATCTTTGCTTCTGGTTTCGTTTGCGCCAGCCTGATTTCCTTTGTACGTAACCAGGATGTGTCTTGAAAGTGTAGAATCTGAAGGTTTTTTATCTAAAATTTTAGAAACTACAAAGAAGTTCTGCTCCTTGTAAGGTCCGAAAGTAGTACCAATGCTAGCGCCTGCCACTTTATCTTTAATTTGCGAAGGCAACTGCTCCGCAGAAAAATACTGAGGATTAAACGGCATGTCAGAATTTAATGCAACAAACATAGAATCGTTCGTTGTGTTCTGGAAGTTCTCTGTTCCACCACTCATGTCACTTCCCTGCGCGAAAAGTTTGTTGATCTCTTTCTGAGCGAGAGCCTCATCCTGTGCACTGGGTGCAGCAGGAAAATATACCAAGCCGATATTTCGGCTTGCGTCACGCTTAAAAAGAACCGGGTGTTTTTTAATATAATCGGAAAGATCCTCTCTTGTGATTTTTACAGGATTTTTTTTCTCGTAAACGCTGTAGTCTATTTTTACAAAATCGATGTTAGCAAGCTGATCACGCTGCTTCATCATTTCTTCAGCTTCCTTTTTGCTCGCGGTGATACCTACAGAAACATTAGCAAACAGCTGTCTTGCCATCATGCGGTACTCCATTGTACGTCGCGTGCGCAACCAGTTGTTGTACATCTCCACATTGCCGCTATTTTGCAGGTCTGTGATTTGTTTTTTGATTTCCTGGGTCTTGAAATTTCCTTTCGCATCGAAGTTTTCCTTGTTTTGGGCGAACATGGGATCGTACTGAAGCTGATTCCAGAACATATCTTCGGTCAGCGTAAGACCCATTTTGTCGAATTGCTGCTTGATGAGTTTAGACTGCACCATCAGCTGCCAGGCCTGCTCTTCCAAGCCTGTGCCCGGTTGCCCTTGCTGCTGTGCCTGCTGCTGCAACATAAAGAGCTGGTCGTCAAACTCCTCTTTAGTGATTTCGTCGCCATTTACTTTGCCATACACGCCGGGTTTTGCACCAAACAATTTTTCCAAACTGTCCGGATTTACCACGAAAGCCAGCATTGCGACTGCGATAATCCCCATCAAAAGCCAAGGCCTGTTTCTAATCTGTCCTAAAATAGCCATTTTTTTGTTTAAATTTTATCAGTTTGCGAAAATACACATTTTAAACATATTAGGAAAAATTTTGAGAATTAATGATGTAAATTTTCATTATGTCGGCAAATATGGCTACATCAGGCCTTGGCATAGTGCTTGTGAACTTATCTTTCCTTCCCTATTTCTGCTGATATAGATGCAGATTTAAAAATTTTAAGCAAAACTCTAATTACAACTAATGACATATTGTCATTCCTATATTTTATGGCAGATTTTAATGAACTTAATATTGAGCAGATGATTGAAGATGGATTTACAGTAATGGCTGAAGAGCTGGACCTCGCAGATTTTTCCGAAACTGCACTAAATCCGACTCAGGACATTTTCCCCATTTTGCCCGTGAGAAACATGGTGATGTTCCCCAAAGTAATCATTCCTATCACAGCTGGTCGCGAAAAATCAATCAAATTGCTTGAAGAGGCGCAGCGGAACAATGAGTATATTGGCATCCTAACACAGAATAATTCAGGCATTGAAAACCCGACAGAAAATGATCTTTACAGAACAGGTACACTTGCAAAAATCATTAAAATAATAAAACTTCCCGAAGGCAACATCACCGCGATAACACGTGGATTTCAAAGGTTCACGGTAAGGAATTTTATGGCGACACAACCTTTCTTCAAAGCAGAAGTGACGAAGCTGAAGGATGTAAGTTCAAAGAAAAAAGATGAGTACGCCGCCCTGCTTGAGAATATTAAGGACATGGCCTTTAAGATCATTGAACTTGACCCAAACATTCCGGCTGCAGCCAATTTCGCCATTAAAAATATGAGCGATAATGAAGACTTGCTGAATTTCATCTGTGCAAATGCCAATTTTTCGCCGGAAGAAAAGCAAAAGCTCCTCGAAGAAAAACACCTTATAAACCGCGCGCAGCGTTGCTATGAACTGATGCATGCGGATTTCCGGAAACTTGAACTCCGGAATCAGATCCATCAAAAGACCAACCGCGAGCTCGACAAAAGCCAACGTGAATATTTCCTGAACCAGCAGATGCGCGCCATACAGGAAGAACTTGGCGGTGGACCGGAATCGGATGTGGAGGAACTGATGGAAAAAGCGAAAAAACTGAAGTGGAGCGATGAAGTAGAAACGCATTTCAATAAGGAAATCAATCGGTTACAAAGACAAAACCCGAGTTCGCCGGACTATAATGTGCAGCGGAATTATCTCGATTTCTTTACCGAAATGCCCTGGGAAAAATACTCAAAGGACACATTTGACATTAACAAAGCACAGAAAGTTTTAGACAAAGCACACTTCGGCCTTGAGGTTATAAAAAAAAGAATCCTGGAGCATATGGCCGTGCTGAAACTGAAAAACAACATGAAATCGCCTATTCTCTGCCTCGTCGGTCCTCCGGGCGTTGGTAAAACGTCACTTGGAAAGTCCGTGGCGGACGCGCTGGGGCGGAAATATGTACGGGTTTCTCTCGGCGGTCTGCACGATGAGTCTGAAATTCGCGGTCATCGCAAAACCTATATCGGTGCCATGGCGGGACGGATTCTGCAATCGGTGAAAAAAGCTGGCACATCCAATCCCGTGATTGTGTTAGATGAAATCGACAAAATAGGCCAGGGCGTCCACGGCGACCCGAGCTCCGCACTTTTGGAAGTGCTTGATCCTGAGCAAAACCATTCTTTCTACGACAACTATCTGGAAATGGGTTACGATCTGTCGAAAGTGATGTTTATTGCGACTGCCAATTCACTTTCCTCCGTACAGCGGCCACTGCTTGACCGGATGGAAATAATCGAAATCGCAGGTTATACTTTGGAAGAAAAGGTGGAAATAGCAAAAAGACATTTAATAAGAAAACAGCAGGAAGAAAACGGTCTTGCCGCCAATTCTTTTAAACTTGGAAACGCCGAACTTAAACACATAATCGATGCGCACACCTCAGAAAGCGGCGTACGTGGACTTGAAAAAAGACTCGCGTCTGTCGCAAGATGGGTTGCTTTGCAGACCGCTATGGAAAAAGAATATGACGCTAAAATCAACATTGCCAAAATCGATGAAATCCTTGGTGTACCGCGCCCAAAAAGCCTTTCGGAGATTACCGGCGTACCCGGCGTTGTGACAGGTTTGGCCTGGACTCAGGTTGGCGGCGATATTCTTTTTATTGAAAGTATCCTGAGTGAAGGTAAAGGAAACCTCACCATGACGGGGAATCTGGGCAACGTAATGAAGGAATCTGCGACCATCGCGCTGGAATACATTAAAGCAAAACACGCTGAATTGGGCATTTCTTCCGATTATATTCAAAAGAAAAACATTCACGTCCACGTGCCGGAAGGTGCAACACCGAAAGACGGTCCGTCCGCAGGAATTGCAATGCTTACATCCATCGTTTCAAGCTTTAAAAACAAAAAAGTGAAAGCGCACCTGGCGATGACCGGTGAAATCACACTACGTGGAAAAGTGTTGCCGGTAGGTGGCATCAAGGAAAAACTTCTGGCAGCCACCCGCGCCGGAATCACCGAAATCATCCTGTGTGAGGCCAACCGCAAAGATGTTGAGGAAATAAAAAAAGATTACCTTAAAAATTTAAAAATAAATTACGTGAACAGAATGAGTGAGGTAATCGATCTTGCCATCGAAAAATAAACAGGCGATAAATCTCAACTGTACGGCGGTTCGGGAAACTGGCTTTAATTTAATTTGCCTTAATATTTCAAATATGAAGTCAAAATTTACCGTCAGTTTATTATGCCTGCTTCTCCTCAGTTCGTGTGTGAATAAAGTTGTCCGACCGAAAGAAACGGACAAGATTGACAGCAAAATAAAAGTTGGAAAAAACTATACTTTTAAAAATCTGCACGGCTCCAAAGCCAAATCTAAAGTCCTGAAAATGGATGACACCACCATTTCAGGAATTGACATTGACTTTAAAAATTACAGCCTTGAAAAAAATCAGGTTGCTGAAGTGAGAAAAAGCAATACTTGGGGCACAAGACTTATCGCAGCGGGCGTCGCAGCTGCAATCTTGATCGTTCCGGCATACGCCACTAATAAACCTGTTGTTGGCCGCTAAATTTGCAAACCATCAGCCTCCGGAATTTTTCGGAGGTTTTTATTTTCCGTAAATTTGCAACGTTTTCCTGAATAAAAACAGTCTACAATTTCACTTAAAAAAACTCCAATGCTTCCAAAAATTAATCCCGACCAAACGAAGGCATGGCAAGATCTGGAAGAACATTTTGCGCACAACGATTTCGAACTGCGCACCTTGTTTCAGTACAATCCCAATCGTTTCCGCGAATTTTCTGTTCAGCGTGACGGATATCTGTTTGATTTTTCGAAAAATTTAATTGATGTCCGCACACTTCAGCTTTTGTTGAAATTAGCCGAAGAAACGCAGCTGAAAGAAGCCATGGAAGCGATGTTTTCCGGCCAGAAAATCAACGAAACCGAGAATCGCGCGGTACTGCACACTGCATTGCGTGATTTTTCAGATGCTCCGCTAATGGTGGATGGCGAAAACATCAAGCCGTCAATAAAAAGAGTGCTGGCGCAGATGAAAGATTTCTCCGAGAAAGTAATTTCGGGCATACATAAAGGTTTTAGTGAGAAAGAAATTACCGATGTGGTGAACATCGGCATTGGCGGATCAGACCTGGGTCCCGTGATGGTTTGTTCGGCTTTGAAACATTATAAGACAAGACTGAACGTTCATTTCGTTTCCAATGTAGACGGAAATCACATTGCAGAAACTCTTAAAGATTTAGACCCGGAAACCACACTTTTCATCATCGCCTCCAAGACTTTCACCACGCAGGAAACGATGACGAACGCGGCTTCAGCAAAAGACTGGTTCCTGAAAAAAGGCCGGCAGGATGATGTAGCGAAGCATTTTGTTGCACTTTCCACCAATGTGAAGGCGGTGAAAGAATTCGGAATTGCCGAAGAAAACATTTTTGAGTTTTGGGATTGGGTTGGCGGCCGCTACTCGCTGTGGAGCGCAATCGGTCTGAGCATCGTTCTTTCGGTGGGTTATGAAAACTTTGAACAGCTTCTGAAAGGTGCCAACGAAACGGATACCCACTTCCGGACGGCAGATTTTAATGAAAACGTTCCTGTACTGATGGCGCTTTTGGGCATCTGGTACCGGAATTTCTATGGTGCCGGAACTTACGCTATTCTGCCTTATTCTCAGTATCTGGACCGTTTCGCCGCGTATCTGCAGCAAGGCGATATGGAAAGCAACGGAAAATCAGTAGACCGAAACGGCGACTATGTTGAATATGAAACCGGCCCGATCATTTGGGGCGAGCCCGGAACTAACGGACAACATGCTTTTTACCAGCTAATTCATCAGGGCACGGAACTTATTCCGGCAGACTTTCTGGCCTACGCGAAATCGTGCAACGAAGTTTCAGACCATCAGGATAAACTACTGGCGAACTTTTTCGCACAGACGGAAGCTTTGGCGTTCGGAAAATATGAGGAAGAAGTCACCGCAGAGATGCAGGAAGCAGGTCAGTCTGCAGACGAGATCGAAAAACTTTTACATTACAAGGTCTTCGCCGGAAATACACCTACAAACTCATTTATATTCAATGAATTAACTCCATTTTCACTTGGTCAGTTAATTGCTCTCTACGAGCATAAAATATTTGTGCAGGGTGTGATCTGGAATATCTTCAGTTTTGACCAGTTTGGGGTGGAGCTCGGTAAAGTCTTAGCCGGAAAAATTCTTTCAGAACTTAAAGACAAGCGCGAAATATCTTCGCACGATTCTTCTACAAATGGCCTGATGAACTATTATCTGGCTAAAAAATAATTTTTAATCTTATTTTTTTAAATATAAATATGGCACAAATACTCGACGGATTAAAAATTTCAAAAGAAATTAAAAACGAGATCCGACACGATGTAGAAAAAATTGTTGAAGGCAAAAGACGTCCGCCACATTTGGTAGCAATTCTGGTAGGTCAAAACGGCGCCAGCATTTCCTATGTCAACAATAAAATAAAAGATTGCCGCGAAGTAGGCTTCAGGTCGTCTTTGGTGAAGTTCCCCAGCACCGTTTCGGAAGCTGAACTTTTAGAAAAAATAAATGAGTTGAACCTTTCCAAAGATGTGGACGGTTTCATCGTACAGCTGCCGCTTCCACCACAGATCGATCAGGAAAAAATCATCATGGCGATTGATCCGCGGAAAGACGTAGATGGTTTTCATCCGGAAAATTTCGGGAAAATGGCGCTTGAAATGGACACTTTTCTGCCCGCAACCCCATTCGGCATCCTTACACTTTTAGAAAGATACCAGATCGATACCAAAGGAAAACATTGTGTGATCATCGGTCGCAGCCGGATTGTTGGCAAACCGATGAGCATCCTGATGGGCCGAAAAGATTTTCCGGGAAATTCTACGGTGACTCTTACCCACTCTTATACGCCACATATTGAGGAATTTACGAAAAATGCAGACATTGTCATTACCGCGTTGGGCGACCCTAATTTCCTTAAAGGTGACATGATCAAACAGGGCGCGATCGTAATCGACGTAGGAATTACGCGCATCGAAGATCAGTCGGACAAAGGTTACAAATTGGTAGGCGATGTAGATTTTGAAAGTTGCAAAGAAATCGCGGACGCGATAACGCCTGTTCCAGGTGGCGTAGGACCTATGACGCGGGCTATGTTGATGAAAAACACGCTTTTAGCTTATAAAACGTCTGTGTACAATGACTAAAGTAGAAGAAAATATTTTGCTGGCGGAGGGGAAAATGCTACCCGTCATGGAGCACTTCTACACATTGCAGGGCGAAGGCGCACATACAGGGAAAGCGGCTTATTTCATTCGTCTGGGTGGCTGCGACGTCGGTTGTCATTGGTGTGATGTCAAAGAAAGCTGGGACCCAACGTTGCATCCGTTTATGAGCGCAGAGTTTATCGCTGAAACAGCCGCAAAACACTGCAAAACGATTGTACTTACCGGCGGAGAACCGTTGATGTGGAACCTTGATATTCTGACTTCCAGACTAAAAGAACTTGGCTGTACGATACATATTGAAACTTCCGGCGCCTACCCTTTGAGTGGACATATTGACTGGATCACGCTTTCACCTAAAAAAACAGGCCTGCCGAAAGAAGAAATTTACGCTGCGGCGCATGAACTGAAAATGATCATATTTAACAATAATGATTTTAAGTTTGCGCAGGAGCAGGCTGCCAAGGTATCCCCAAAGTGCAGACTTTATATGCAAAGCGAATGGAGCAAGCGTGAGGAAATGTATCCGAAAATCACCGATTTTATTTTAGCAAACCCGAATTGGCAGGCTTCTGTACAAACCCACAAATATTTGAATATTCCATAAAATTATGTTAAATTTACTTAATGTAATTCGGTTTTATGCAGAAAATTCGATATTCGAGGTATTTTAAGGTTTTATTCATTATAATAGATGTGCTGGTAATCACCAGTGTATTTTTATTTTATTTTTTGCGAAACTACAGCCGGCCAATTCCCCGCGATATTTGGGAACAGAATATATTTTCACTTATACTCCTGGCTTTTTTCTGGATTCTGCTCAGCGGAACCACACGCCTGTATTCTGTGGCGCGAAATCTCACCTACACGATTTATCTGGAACGGCTTGTCACCCACATCTGTATTTTTATTTTTGGAGTAATACTTTTAGCAAAAGTCAGCAATAATGATTTTTTAAAGCAAGACCGCTTCATGATCGCAGTTACGCTTTTCGTATTGCTGGTCGTCATTAAATCGCTAATTTCTTTTACCTTAAAATATCTGCGGAGCCGCGGCATCAATCACCGGAACATCATGTTTTTGCCAAATGACACTTCCGCCGAAATCCTTAAAAACATCTTTACCAAACGCCGCGATTATGGTTTTAAAATATTTGAATATCCCGCGCAACAGCCACTTGATCCAGAGAATCTGATTGCTTTTTGGAAAAAATCGGGCATCCACACAATGTATGTTTCTGCGGGTGCATTGGAAAAACACCAGGAAAATAACATCTACCGTCAGGCTGAGCTTCACAAAGTGCGTATTTCGCTTATTCCCAGTATGACGAAAACAAACTTTTTCCAGTATGATCTTACGTATGTGGAGATGCAGCCAATTCTGGTTCCGTCAAAATTTCCGCTCGATTTTTTATCAAATATTACATTAAAACGAAGTTTTGACATTGCTTTTAGCCTTGCGGTCTTACTTTTGATTGGCATCTGGCTGTTCCCGCTCATTGCAGTGCTGATAAAACTGGACGGAAAAGGTCCGGTATTTTTTACACAGCAGCGTTATGGTTTTCATGAACGCGTTTTCAGGTGCATAAAATTCCGCACGATGCGCGTAAATGGCGACTGCACGAATAAGACCACGGCGAAGAACGATGACCGGATTACCAGAATCGGCCAGTTTCTGCGAAAAACAAGTCTGGACGAATTCCCGCAGTTTATCAACGTGCTGCTGGGCGATATGTCAGTTGTAGGCCCGCGGCCGCACATGTTGCTCGTGGATGATTTTTATAAGCTGAAAATCGGTCGCTATTCCATCCGGAGCCTTGTGAAGCCGGGTGTTACAGGTTTGGCACAGGTAAATGGCCTGCGCGGCGATAATGGCGATATGGACATCCAAATGAAAAAAAGAATTCTTACGGACGCTTTCTATGTGAAAAACTGGAGCTTCACGCTGGATTTGGTCATCATTTTGAAAACAGTTTTTCTGGTAATTGGTGGAGACAAAAATGCCAATTAAAAATCTTAGAAATAAATAAAATACTAATTTAGCCAAATGTTAAAACAACTCTTCAGCGAAATTGGAGCCTACTTTTTGCTGCTCTCGAAAAGCCTGAAAAGGCCGCAAAAAAGTTCGGTTTTTGGTAAGCTTTTTATGCGTGAGATTCACGATTTGGGCGTCAATTCTTTCGGGCTGGTTCTGTTCACCTCCATTTTTGTGGGTGCGGTAGTGGCCATCCAGATGTTCAATAATTTCAGTGCCTCATCCTTTCCCATTCCAAACGCCTTCATCGGGTACGCTACCAAAGTTGTGCTGATCCTGGAATTTGCTCCCACCATCATTTCGGTGATTTTGGCAGGTAAAGTAGGCTCCTACATAGCGTCAAGTATCGGTACCATGCGCGTAACGGAACAGATTGATGCTCTGGACATTATGGGCGTCAACTCTCCGAATTTCCTTATTTTGCCTAAAATTTTGGCCAGCGTAATTTTCAATCCTCTTCTGATCGCGATCAGCATTGTTTTCGGGATTTGGGGCGGTTATCTGGCGGGTCAGGCTACCGGAAGCTGGAGCAAAGCAGATTACATTACGGGCATTCAGATGTATATGCCGCAGCATTTTATATGGTACGCATTTTTCAAGACCGCTATGTTCGCGTTCCTGATCGCGACAATTCCGTCTTATTTTGGTTATAATGTGAAAGGCGGCTCACTCGAAGTGGGACGTGCAAGTACGCAGGCGGTGGTTTGGACCATTGTGGCCATCATCATCACCAATTTAATTTTAACTCAAATGTTCTTAAGCTAATGATAGAGGTTAAAGATTTAAAGAAAAGCTTTGAGAATAATGAAGTACTCAAAGGCATTACCACCACTTTCGAGACCGGAAAGGTGAACCTCATCATTGGACAGAGCGGTTCCGGTAAGACGGTTTTCCTTAAAAGTTTGCTCAATGTTTTCCAGCCAACCTTCGGTGAAATACTTTTCGACGGACGCGATATCAATAAGATGTCTCGCGACGAAAAACAGACGCTCCGCTCAGAGATCGGCACGGTATTTCAGGGCAGCGCCCTTTTTGATTCGATGACGGTTGAGGAAAATATCACTTTCCCGCTCGATATGTTCACCAATCTGTCTTTCCGTGAGAAAAAGCGGCGTGTTTTTGAAGTGATTGGCCGTGTGCATCTTGAAAATGCAAACCGTAAATTTCCTTCCGAAATTTCCGGTGGCATGCAGAAACGTGTAGCTATTGCACGTGCGATCGTTAATAACCCGAAATACCTGTTCTGTGACGAACCCAATTCGGGGCTTGATCCGTATACATCAAATATCATCGACGATTTACTGCTGGAGATCACGAAAGAGTACAACACGACAACTATCATCAATTCGCATGACATGAATTCTGTAATGACAATTGGCGAGAAAATTGTATATCTGCGTCTGGGAATAAAGGAATGGGAAGGAAACAAAGACATCCTCATCAATGCAGGCAATAAAAATCTCATTGATTTCGTTTATTCGTCGGAACTTTTCAAGGAACTTCGTGAGTATTTTCTTGAAACCAACAAAACATCAATCGATAATATTGTAACAAATCCTACGAACAATGAATAAATTATTAAGCATCGCTCTTTTAGGAGCCAGTATTTTTGCATCGGCGCAGGTTTCTGTCGCGGGTAAAGCCAATGTACTGATTCCAACCAGCTCAGCGACCTGGCAGAATTTTAGAGATGCGGCCGGCACGGCTGTAAGCGAAAACGGAAAGAATATTACGGGTTTCAACGTGGGCCTTTCACTGAAACTGGATGTGCCAACCGCCCTTTATGTAATGCCGGAGATTTATTATTCAAAGTTTAAAAATGAAGTTACTGTAACCGGCGATGTTAATAATCAACAGACAACGCTGGAGGCGAAAAACAGCCGTATTGACGTACCGGTTTTGCTCGGCTACAACCTGCTTGGCGATATGCTCAGCGCATATGTAGGTCCGGTTGCAAGTTTTAATTTAACTAAAGGTGACGATTTCGGAACTTTTGTGCAGCAGGTGAAAGCTAAAGATTTTACGCTGGGCTACCAGTTCGGTTTGCAGAGTGAAATCAAAGATTTAATTGTTTCTGCGCGGTATGAAGGTGCATTTTCAAAAGATCAGCGAAAATTTGTAAATACGGTGGCCGGTTCAGACCAGGAAATTCAGTACGACAACAGACCCAGCTTCTTTATGCTAGGTTTAGGATATAAATTTTAATAAAAAAAGAAATAACATCAGTTGAAATCCTCAGAATCAATAGTTCTGAGGATTATTTTTTGTCAAATCATTCACCGTTTGCTCCCGCGCAAGCTCTGCAATCTGTCTGTCCAGTTCCTCTTTCTCCTTACGCAGCTTTCTCAGTTCCTGGCGTTTTTGTTCTTCGCGCAACGCGGTTCCTTTGCTTACGTAGCCTACGATTCCACCAATTATTAAACCAATGCCAATTCCTGCAAGTATTCCCATGAGGCTGATAGGTTCAAACAGTTTTACGAATGAGAACTCAGGGAGCAGATAATAAAGCAAAAAAGCCAATGCCAAAAGCAAAAATCCTATAAAGTGTAAATTTTTCATCGTATAATAATTAAAAACCTTCCCAAATTTAATAATAATTTAGGAAGGTTCATTTTCTAATATTTTAGATTTAAAGTTTTCCGCCTGCTGCCTTGTAATATTCTAAAGCTTTTGGCAAACGTGTCTGAATATCCGCCCGCCGGTTTTCCGGACTTGGGTGCGTAGAAAGGAATTCCGGTGGCCGGTTTCCGGTAGATGATGCTTCCATCCTCTCCCAGAATGGCTGCGCCTGCCGCGGGTCGTACCCTGCCATTGCCATTAGATAAAGTCCCATTTCATCAGCTTCCAGTTCCTGGCTGCGGCCGTATTTTAGAAGTGCAACCTGGGCACCAATCGGATAAACCTGCTGAAATATGCTGGCCATCTGACCACTGGTAGCGCTTCCTAAAACCGCGCCGCCATATTGTGCAACCATCGCCTGCGAAATTCTTTCGTTACCATGACCTGCCAATGCATGAGAAATTTCGTGACCTAAAACCACGGCAAGACCTGTATCATTCTTCGTGATTGGCAAAATGCCTGTGTACACGGCCACTTTTCCGCCCGGCATACACCATGCGTTCACCTGTTTGTCATCAATCAGATTAAATTCCCATTGATAATTCGTAAGGTCGCCTTCACGTCCGATACTTCTATAATAGTTGTTCGCGGCATTTTTTATCCTTGCACCCACATTTTTCACGCTGTTTGCTGCTGTCGTTCCGCTTATAACTTTTGAGCTGGATAATGTTTGGCGGTATTGCTGAAGAGCCATCGCTGAAATTTCCTGATCGTTCGCCAAATGGAGCGATTTGCGGCCCGTAATCGGATTTGTAGTACAGGCAACTATTACTGCCAAAGCCCCTGCACCCATTAGTTTATTCAAATTTTTCATTGCTGTGAATTTCAGATTTTTCATTGCTAAACAACTTTTATTCCAATTAAATTTTTGTGGCTTGAACATTCGCATCATATTTGTATCAAATAAAAAAATTCAAAATGAAAAACCTTATAAAATACTGTACAGTGACGCTTCTTTTTATCCTGAGCAGCTGCGGCGCTAATAGCACAATGCCGAAAGCGGAAGTGACGTCCCTTCTGCAACAGGGTGAATTCACTTTTACGGCTGAAAGAGCACATCCCACGAATGCTGATGTGATCAATGTTCTCAATTCTTTGCCAAACACAAGTTCCGCACGAGTTCTCAATCTTGATAATGGCTACAGCGTCACGATAGAAAAATCTGAAGTAGAAGTAGAGTTACCTTACTTTGGCCGTGCTTATTCGTCAAACTATGGCTCATCAAATAATCCCTACAGATTTACAACTAAAGATTTCGGTCTAACCCAAAGAGCTGGAAAAAAAGGAAGTACGCTGTACACCATCATACCGAAGGACCGCACAGAGGCGCAGCGCTTGACCCTTGAAGTTTTTCCGCAGGGAAGAGCCTACCTGTCTGTGGAATCAAATGAGCGCCAACCTATTTCGTACAGCGGATATGTGACCAGGAATTCAGAAAAGAAATAACTACTTTTCAAAAAGTTTGGAAACAAAAAGCTTTGCTTCTGTACTTGGATTTGCCATCAGTTCAGAAGCATTTTTTTTACCTTTCTGAAACTGGCTTTCCGCATGATGATTTTCAGAAATTTGCTGCAGTATGTAAGCGTGCACCCAATATTTGAAACGTTTTTCTGCCTGCTCACGCCGGACTGCCTCAAATCTTCCGTTAGACTTCTTCAGCAGTAAAAACTCATGCAGCTTTTCATAAACTTCGCGGAGTCCTTCGCTTTTTAATGCACTGCCAAGAAGTACAGGAACCGTCCAGTTGCTTTCTTTCGGTGAAAGAAAATGAAGGGCGCGCATCAGTTCGATTTTAGTGTTTTTGGCAAGTGTGCGGTTGTGTTCATCTACTTTATTAATGAAAATTAAATCCACCATCTCCATGATGCCACGCTTTATGCCCTGCAGTTCGTCACCACCGCCCGTAATTTTTAAGAAAACAAAAGCGTCTGTGATATCCGCGACCAGCACCTCGCTCTGGCCGACACCCACGGTTTCAATTAAAATATAATCAAAACCCGCCGCCTCACAGATCAGCATCGTTTCAAAAGTCGCATTCGCCACACCACCAAGAAATCCCGATGTAGGCGAGGGTCTGATAAACACTTCATCCATTTTAGCAAGTTCCTCCATCCGCGTCTTATCGCCCAAGATGGATCCTTTATTTAGCGAGGAGCTCGGATCAATGGCCAAAACAGCAATGCGATGGCCTTTTTCAACCAAAATTTTCCCGTAATTTTCTATAAAAGTCGATTTTCCTGCACCCGGAACACCCGTGATGCCGACACGTACGGAATTGCCTGTCTGTGGCATAATATTTCGGAGCAACTCGTCCGCCAGTTCGCGGTGTGCGGCTTTTTTACTTTCTACCAGCGTAATCGCCTTGCCAATAATTCTCTTATCGCCAGTTTTTATGCCATCTAAAAGTTGCTGAAGTGTAAGTTCCATAACTAAAAATTTGGGTATTCTATTCCCAATCCTGGATTTTCCGACCGGACGAGGCGGCCATTTTCAACAAAACTGCCGCGCGCAAAGTCATTTGAAATTAAATTTGCGCCGTCCAGATCTGCAAAATCACACAAAGCGGCGACCGCAATGCCCGCCGAGATGCCCACTGAAGACTCGGTCATACAGCCGATCATCACTTTCAGTCCCAATCTTTTGGCGGCGGAAATCTGTTCAAGCGCCGGCGTGAGTCCTCCGCATTTCATAAGTTTGAGATTTACCGCAGAATAATACGGCTGCAGTCTTTCGAGATCTTTTTGATTTTGAAAATCCTCATCAGCCATCCAAAGCACATTGCTATTTTTGTTTAATACATCATATTTTCCAACCGGTTGGGGCTGTTCAATATAAAGCAATTCCCGTGCAGCGCTTATTTGCTCGAGTTGTGCACAATCTTCACGTGAGAAAGTGGTGTTCGCATCAATTGCAATATTTTTGCCCGATTCTAATAAGTTTAAAATATGCTTAAGATCAAAAGTATCGAATTTCACTTTAAAACTGTTCCAGGAACTGCCCGCCATCGCTTGCATTTGCACATCCTCAGGTGCAATGCTGATCGTAAGTGTTGATTCGGGCATTTTTAAACCTAAACCATTAAGTTCCGCAAAAGACTTTTGCTGCAACTTGCCGTACAGGTCCCAATAAGCGCAATCAAGAGCGGAAAGCAGGAACGAATCGGTTATAGTCGCGGATATGATTGCGTAAAATTCCTTCGGATGTTTGACATCAAGTGTTTCGATGATTACTTTAACGTTTTGAAGTTTCTGCTCAAATGCATCGAGGCTGATGCCATAATAATCTATCAGTACACACTCACCAAAGCCTTGTATTGCGTTGTGAGAAAGGCGAACGATCAGGCTTTCGCGCCGGGTATAGCTACCGTACGAAATGGTAAAAGGTTCTTTTAAAATAAGTTTTTCGCGTTTCCAGGAAAGTTCCATTAACAATGAGGCTACTAAACAAATGTAAGAGAATTTTGTTATTTTTGAACTTAAACTACAGCATTAATGACTTCAAAACCAAAAGCAACATCCGAAAAAATCAACAGGACAAATTATTATTTTTTAGCTGCATCTGCTGCAGCGGTGCTGTTTTTAGCAGCTTGTACGCCGAAACCTGCAGTAACACAAGGTTCAAAAACGTTCAGCGCGGAACATTTAGCCGCTGGAAAAACAATTTTCGAGAACTCCTGCGCGCGTTGCCACGCGCTTCCTGAGCCTACCGCACACTCTGCACAGGATTGGGTCGGCATTATGAACTGGATGGCGCCGAAAGCCAAACTGACGGATGAGCAGCACGCTTTGGTGTATGATTACATAGTTTCCGTAAAAAAATAAAATGGACCGAAAGCCTGAAATTTCGTGGGAAGATTTTGAAAAACTGGACATCAGGACGGGCACGATAATTTCGGCAACAGATTTTCCAAAAGCACGAAAACCTGCGTATCAGCTCGAAATTGATTTTGGTCCGCTTGGTATTCTTTGGTCTTCCGCACAATTGACCAAGCTTTATACAACGAGCGAACTTACAGGCTCACAGGTCATTGCAGTGGTAAATTTTCCTAAAAAGCAGATCGCAAATTTCTTTAGTGAATGCTTAATTTTGGGGATATACGGCGAAAATGACGAGGTGACATTATTGACGTCGCTTTCAAATGTGAGCAACGGTCTGAAGATCGGCTAACTTGTAAAATTTAAATATAAAACAAAGTGATTCAGCACATTCCTTTAGAAAAAGTAATGTTTCTCGACATCGAAACGGTGCCGCAACATGGGAACTGGGAGGATCTGGATGAATCCGGCAGATATCTTTGGGATAAAAAAACAAAACCGCAAAGGAAAGATGATCACACTGCGGAAGCTTTCTACGCGGAGCGTGGTGGCATAATGGCAGAATTCGGGAAGATCGTCTGCATTTCAGTCGGCATGCTAGACAGGAACGATAAACTGCTGATCCGAAGTTTCTACGATGATGATGAAAAAGCTCTGCTTGAAGATTTTGGGAAAATTTTTAACAAACCGAAACTTCGCGACGTCATTTTATGCGCACATAACGGAAAGGAATTCGATTTTCCGTGGATTGCGCGGCGCTTTCTGATCAATGGCCTGCAGCCACCGATGCCTTTTCAGATGTTCGGCAAAAAACCTTGGGAAATTCCGCATCTGGACACGATGGAACTTTGGAAGTTCGGCGATTATAAGTCTTATATCTCACTTGAACTTTTGGCTCATGTTTTTGGAATCCCAACACCGAAAGATGATATCGACGGTTCTATGGTTGCTGCGATCTATCATACCGAAAAAGACTTATTTAGAATAGTTCAATATTGTGAAAAAGATGTCTTAACTTTGGCAAACATTTTCCGCCGCATGAGACAGGAAGAGCTTCTTGAAAGGCTCGACTGAAACCGCGGCGACAAGAGAGCCAACGCAATGAATTATACAGACGACCAAATTGCCGATATCGGCGAAAATATCATTAAGAACTTAAAAACCGTTTACGACCCTGAAATACCGGTTGATATCTACGAACTCGGCTTGATTTACGATGTTCAGATCTCGGAGATTGGTGAAGTGAAGGTTATCATGACGCTTACAACGCCCAACTGCCCTGTTGCAGAGAGCCTTCCCGCGGAGGTTCGGGAGAAAGTTTCTGGCGTGGAGGGCGTGAAGGAAGTTGATTTGGAACTTACTTTCGAACCTGCATGGAATAAAGATATGATGAGCGAAGAAGCCCGTTTTGAACTTGGAATGTTCTAAAACGTAAAAATGGTAGGCAGCATCACAAAAACGGTTTTCCTATTCGCATTGTTTGCGTCAACGCTACTGTTTGCGCAGCAGAACGAGGAATTCCGCAGTACAAAAAGATTCTTTGACTATCAGCGTGAGATGCTCGGGAAGGAATTTAAAAAGCATCTTGCCCGCGAAAAAGACCCTGAACAAATCGTCCAGGCAAAAAAGGATTATTCCGATTTTATGCTGAAGCTGGACAGTATTCAGAATAACGCCTTCATCAACACACTTATCAAAGTAAAAAACCGCGAAGATCTCGACGCTATTGCGACGCTGCCTGAACTTGAAATTAAGAATCCCGCACGCGAAACACTTAGCGAACAGGCACAGTATCCGGGCGGTTTTGAAAAACTTCGTGTGCAGGTTGCCGATCTTTTTTATCTGCGTTCGGTGCGTGCGGACGAAAAGCATATCCGCGCTAACGTCCTGTTCATGGTAGAACGCGACGGAAGCATCAGCAACGTACATGCTGAAGGTGACAATTTCACCTTTAACCGTCAGGCTGAAATTGCCCTGTATCTTCTTCCCGAAAAATTCACTCCCGCGAAGAGTAACGGCAATACTATTCGTTATCGTTTCAGGCTTCCGCTGGCAATGACATTCGACTAAAAGTAGTCCGCTTGTTCTGGAAAAAATATTTATCTTTCAAAAAAAATTATGAAGAACATTTTATTCCTGACTGTTGTACTTACAGCTACAATAAACTTAAAGGCGCAAGAAGAGTCAACAGAATCCGTAAGACAAAACGATATCATGCTCAGCCCAATCGAACTGATTGCAGCCCCCGCGCTTAACTTTTCATATGAACGGTTGCTGAATGAAAATTCCGGAATTGGAATTAACGGCTTGTTTTATCTGGGCAATGATGGTGGCGATGACTATGATCTGACGCAGATTTCGCCCTACTACCGGCTTTATTTTGGAAAAAAATATGCTTCCGGCTTTTTCGTCGAAGGGTTTGCGCCGATTACGATGACCAATGACACCTATTACAGTTATTATGCGGGCCCTGGCTATAGCTATTCAGAAACTCGTGAGGAGAAAAACACAACAATCGGTATCGGTGTTGGTTTTGGCGGAAAGTGGGTCGCGAGAAAAAACATCATCTTCGAAGCCAGCTTGGGAATTGCACGAAGATTTGGCATGGACGAGAAATATGACTCCTCAATCACAGGTAAAGGAATGCTGGGGATCGGATACCGATTTTAAAATTAATAATATTTAAAAATTTTACTAAGCTTTGGTTCGGACTGAAGCTTTTTTAATTTAAAATAAAGAAAAAGCACCATGTTTAACGACGAATATTACATGAGGATGGCTCTGCAACAGGCGCGGGAAGCCTTTGAACAGGACGAAGTACCCATTGGCTGCGTAGTGGTTTCAAACGACAGAGTGATTGCCAAAGCACACAATCTAACGGAAACATTAAACGACGTGACGGCGCACGCGGAAATGCAGGCGATCACCTCCGCAGCCAATTTTCTGGGCGGAAAATACCTGCAAAACTGTACACTATATGTAACAC
>JAEZYN010000083.1 GCA_023419095.1 Bacteroidota bacterium
GGTGCAAACCACACATTCTCTATGAGCCTTGAAGGTACTGGCCAGAACGTGGAACCAGGATCAGGATCTACGATTATGGGTTATGCCGGTATTACGGGAGCAACTGATGTTCAGCCGCATTCTGATGCGTATTTCCACATCAATTCGATCGTTCAGGTTCAGACAAATCTTGCAAGCAAGACTTGTGACATCGAAACTGTCGTGGCAAACAACCCGCCTGTAGTTACAGCATTACCAGACGTTACGATTCCGAAAAGCACTGCTTTTGTTCTTACCGCTCAGGCTACAGATGCTGAAGGAGATCCGTTAACGTACACCTGGGAGCAGGTAGATAATGCGACAACCACGACTACGATCTCTAACTTAGGTACACTTACAAACGGTCCTACCTTCAGATCCTGGACTCCAACCCCAAGCCCGACAAGATATTTCCCTAAGCTTTCGACTGTACTTGCAGGAAATCTTAAAAATAACGCAGATTGGGAAGCAGTTTCTACGGTAGCAAGAGTTCAGAACTTCAAAGTAACTGTGAGAGATAATAACGCTGATGTTACCCAAAAACAAAGTCAAAGTGCTAACCAAAAGGTAACTGTAAGTGCCAACGGGCCATTTAAAATTACTTCTACAAAAGTTTACAACAACGCGCCAGGTCCATTGACTTGGGATGTAGTAGGAACCAATGCTGCGCCTTTCAACGTAGCTAACGTAAAAATAGATTACACAACGGACAATGGCGCAACATGGAATGTGCTGAGCGCTTCTACGCCTAACGATGGTTCAGAGGATTTCTCATTCGCTACATTCGCTACCAATACTGCACTTAAAGTAAGAATCTCTGCGATCGGTAACGTATTCTATGCGGTAGCTCCGGTTACAGTTTCTGCAATCGTAGCTTGTGATGGTACAGCTCCTGCAGGTCTAACTGTTTCTACAGTGACAACAGTAGGTGCAACCGTAACTTGGGATCCGGTAGCGTCTGCAACTTATGTGGTACGATACAAGAAAACATCTGATACTACATGGACTACAGTTCCTGTAACGACTAATACATACACTATTACCGGTCTTGAAGAAGGTGTTGCTTATGATGTTCAGGTAGCTGCAGTTTGCTCTGGAACCACCGGTTCTTTCACGTCTACTACAAGCTTCACTACGCAAATGCTTGCATACTGTACTTTGACTTCTACAAACGCATCTGACGAGTATATCTCTAAAGTAGAGGTAGCAGCAGAAGGTGCTTTGGGAATGACCAGCAACTCCGGTGCAACTACCTACACCAACTATTCTACAGATCCTACAAGACTTGTGAATTTGGCTAAAGGAACAAATAACAATACCATTACAGTAACTAAAGCCTGGGCAGGTACACAGTACAACGAAGCGGTAACTGTTTGGATCGATTTTGACCGTAGCGGAACTTATGACAATGACGAAATAGTGATGTCAACTTCAGCAGATAAACTGAACCCTGTATCTGATACATTCTCGGTACCTGCAGATGCTTACACCGGTGACAAAACCGTTGGTATGCGCGTGGCGCTGCGTTTCAGCACACCACAAACCACTCCTTGCGGTACTTACACGTATGGTGAAGTGGAAGATTATGCCGTGAAGATCTCTGCTACACTGGGTGTGAATGACAATGTGAAAGCTAACGCAGTACAGGTTTATCCAAACCCTGCGATTGATCTGCTTAATGTTACTAAAGTTTCGGACAGAGCAACCTACACCATCTACAACATGGCTGGTCAGGCAGTTTCTAAAGGAAAAGTAATCGGTAACAAAGTTCAGGTTTCTCAGTTAGCCAAAGGTGTTTATACTATCTCCGTGAACAACGAAGGTGAAGTAAGCCAGGTGAAATTCATCAAAAAATAAACCTGATTTTTTAATCAACTGAATCCCCGGAATACCACCGGGGATTTTTTGTGCCCTACCTCTCCAGCGGAATTATTTCGTTTTATAATATTTATCGAATATTTTAACCAAACTTTAACCTCATCCACATTACGGTAAAACGCGAACTGAACCAAAATTGAATTATTTTTGTCAGCTATATGAAAAAGTTTCTGCTGCTTTCCGCAGTTTTGTTTTTAAATTTTATCCGGGCGCAATACTTTTCCGGTGAAATCATTATACGTGACAACTCCGTATTCTATCTGAACCAAGTGTATGTTACCAATCTTACGTCCCAAAGTACCGTTTATACCGATTATTTTGGAACTTTTAAGATTCCCGCAAAGCCAGGCGACATTATCCGGTTTACGTCAATTGTTACAGACAGGAAAGATGTAAAGGTTACCGAAACGGACCTTCAGAACAGCGAGAACTTTGTGGAATTAAAAATTGCCTATTACGATATCCAGGAGGTGGTGATAAGTAAATTCAAACCTACCGGAAACTTGCGCAAAGACGTGTCATCACTGAAATCAGCCGAGAAAACCCTCGCGTTGCAGCAAATGATTGGCCTGCCCGTACCGAAAGGTGACGGTACGCCTCCGCAGCTCCCCGTCGCCGGACTGTCAGGTGGCGGACTCACTTTCAGTCTTGAAAGTATTTATGATATACTTTCGGGCGAACGCAAAAAAAAGGAGAGGGCCGAGCAGTACGAACGGATGAATCTGGCTATAGCTAACATCAAAAAATACTACGGTACCGAATATTTTACAGCATTAAAGATACCGGAGCATCTGATAGACAATTTCCTGCAGTTCGTGTACACCTCCGAAACTTTGACACCTTATGTACAGAGCGGAAATTATGAGGCGGTGGCTGTTTATCTGGAAAAATATCTGCCCATCTATCAGCGCAGGCTGCGGAATTCAAGTTTAATGGTAGGGACATACCAGCAGGATGATATCAGAAAATAAGTTCTGAGCAATTGCCTTTGCTTAAAATGCCTTTTGATACAAGGCGATTATTTGCTATATTTAAAATCGTTTTCACAAATGATGATTTATAAATAGATGATTTCAGCCAAAAGATTATTCTTCGCGCTCACTTTGCTGCTTGTAGGTTTATTGCCTGCACAGCAAAAGAAAAAGGACTATTCAAACATTCTGCGCAGCACGAACATTTACGAAATTGATGCCTACCTGCGTGACGCACATCCTGATGATCCGAAGCGCTCTGTTCTGAAGCCGCGCCTCGTAAAGATGTTGAAAGAATACATTAAAAATGCGCATCCTGCCGATCAGCGCGTGAAAGATTTTCAGGAAAAAATTGCGCTTCTTCGCCGAAAACCTTCCACCCGTATAAGTTTTGATGAAATGAACGAAATCATCAGGCAGAAACAAATTGCAAAATACAAAGAACTGCTTCAGGCAAAAGCCGGCACTTACATTACTAAGGTATATGGCCCCACACAAACCAGTGCAGAAACTGCTTCCGGCTATGAGGATACCGAGCGGGAAGAATTTGATATGCTCATGAAGGTGAATCCTGTAAAGCATAAAAACAACACCGTGAAAGTCCTCAATGCACTGTTTGACAATGATCCGCACAGCAAAGAAAGCATCGTACTTATTGAAAACAGGTCTACCTGCAACATGATCATGCGCATCGAAGGCGTCGGAAATACCAAATACCGGCTGGCCGTGCCTGCGCAAAGCGACAACACCATTGTAATATCGAAGGGCGACTATCTGTTCTCGAGCCTGGTTTGCGGCGCACAATATGCCTCGCAAAAGACCGTACAGAAGGCGATTATGGTATCGCTGGGTGACGCCGGCAACAAGTGATATTAAAGGCTTACAATTTTTAAAGCTTCAGACAATTTTATCTATTTTTGTACGTTTTTGATTTGTAAAAAATGGGTAAAAATAAGCAGGCGCGTTTCGACGAGAACAGAATTCTTCCAAATGTTTTTCAACCGACCAGAGAAGAGGCTCTTGGTGGCTATCATTTAAAAGGGAAATGGCGCACTGAAGTCTTCAAAAATGACCATCCGGTGGTTTTGGAGCTGGGTTGCGGCAAGGGAGAATATTCTGTGGGTCTTGCGAAGGCTTTTCCTGAAAAGAATTTTATCGGTGTTGACATCAAGGGCGCCCGCTTTTGGTTCGGAGCCAAAGAAGCTGTAGGAAAGAATCTTTCAAATGTCGCATTCCTGCGTACACAGATCGAACTTATCGACGGTTTTTTTGATAAAGATGAGGTAGACGAAATCTGGATCACATTTCCGGATCCGCAGATCAAATACCGCCGCACCAAACACCGCATGACGCATCCCGACTTTTTGGAACGTTACAAAAAGATACTGAAACCTGAAGGCATAATGCATCTGAAAACTGATTCGGAGTTTCTGCATGGCTATACTTTAGGTTTGCTGCAGGGACGCGGACACGAAATTATTTCAGCCCATCATGATATTTACGGCGCGCCGGAGTATGATCCGGGAACGCCGCTGCTGCGGGAAATAAAAACTTATTATGAGGGATTGTTTTCGGCGAAAGGGAAAACTATTACTTACATCAAATTCAAAATCTAACCTTTTATTTTTTTAATGAAGAGAACACTTTTCGTGATTGCGCTTTCCGCAGTCAGCATGATTTCTGCCCAAAAATATCCGGCGGAAGTCTTGAACAGTCAGGACGCGGAGCCGGCCACGCCAAAATTTGCAGCCGCTGCCATTAAAACAAACAATGCAGCTAATGCTGAAGAAGCCGAATTTACCCAGCTGATGACTTTAAGTTTAAAAGCACATCAACAAAAAACCGTGAAGCTGCTCAACCAGCTTTTCGACAATGACCCGACTAATAGGGAAGCGATATTACTCGTCCAAAACAATTCCGACTGTAACATGATTATCCGCATAAAAGGAGCACAAAACTATGATCTTCCGGTCGCGGCACGTTCTGAAAACTCTGTGGTGGTAAGAAAGGGCAGCTATCAGCTTTCGGGCAACGCGTGCAGCTCGAGGTATTCGTCTGCAAAAAGCATCCAGAAAAATATGCTGGTGACATTGAACAGTTCGGTGCCAAAGCTTGTGGGACCGAAATTTGCGCAGAATTCGCGGACGCCGCTTCGGTAAATTTAATTTGTCTGAAAACGGCCAACTTTTATTATTTAAACAAAAAAAGCTCAGAAATAAATCTGAGCTTTTCTTTATTTAAGATAAAATCTTACTCTGCAGCATTGTCGAAATCTGCATCAGCATCAGCTGATACTTTTTCGCCTTCTTCTTTAGATTTTTCTTTGTCTGCTTTTCTTTGAGAAAGACCGTCTTTGATAGAATCTGAAACTACGCTCAGGATCATATCGATAGACTTAGAAGCATCATCATTTCCTGGGATTACGTAATCTACTTTACGCGGATCTGAGTTTGTATCTACGATACCGAACACAGGGATACCCAATTTTTTCGCTTCAGTTACCGCGATGTGCTCTCTCATGATATCTACTACGAAAATAGCTGAAGGAAGCCTTACCATGTCAGAGATAGAACCTAAGTTTTTCTCAAGGTTAGCTCTTTGACGGTCAACCTGAAGTCTTTCTTTTTTAGATAAAGTTTCGAAAGTACCGTCTTTCTTCATTTTATCAATCTGGTTCATTTTCTTTACAGCCTTACGGATGGTAACGAAGTTCGTCAGCATACCGCCTGGCCATCTTTCAGTGATATAAGGCATATTAAGGTCAGCAGCGTGTTTTGCCACTACTTCTTTCGCCTGCTTTTTAGTAGCTACGAAAAGAACTTTTTTGCCTGCAGAGGTGATTTTTTCCAAAGCTGAACAAGCTTCGTCAAGTTTCACTGCTGTTTTATGTAAGTCTACGATGTGAATACCGTTTTTCTCCATGAAGATGTATGGAGCCATATTTGGGTTCCACTTACGGGTCATGTGACCGAAGTGTACGCCTGCCTCTAAAAGGTCTTTAACATTTGCTTTTGCCATGTCGCTTTTTTGTTTTTAGTTTACGTTCCGCTATTCTGCAAACAACAATTTCTTTAGATGGGAGAAATGTTTGGGTGCTAAACTAAACGGGGCATTTTGTTAAGCTTTCGGCTTTAGGCTATACGCTTTAAGCTTTCAAGCGGTTTAATAATTTGTAGGAATTTAAGCCTAATGCATATTGCATACAGCTTATAGCAACTCTTAACGTTTTGAGAACTGGAATCTCTTTCTTGCTTTTTTCTGACCCGGTTTCTTTCTTTCTACCATTCTTGCATCTCTGGTAAGAAGACCGTGAGGCTTAAGCAATAATCTGAATTCTTCGTTGATCTCGCACAGAGCGCGTGATACACCAAGTCTGATGGCTTCTGCCTGACCTGTGATACCGCCACCGAAAACATTCACGGTAACGTCATACTGACCTGCAGTTTCTGTTAACAAGAAAGGCTGGTTTACTTTGTATACCAAAACATCAGTACCGAAGTATTCCTTAGAATCTTTTTTGTTAATAGTAATAACGCCTGAGCCTGGTTTCACATAAACTCTTGCAACAGAAGTTTTTCTTCTTCCGATTTTGTGAACTACTGACATATTAATTATTTGATTTCGTTAATATTAATAACTTTTGGCTGCTGAGCTTCGTGCTTGTGCTCTGTTCCTTCATACAGATAAAGGTTAGAGAAAAGGATAGATCCCAGTCTGTTTTTTGGAAGCATACCTTTTACAGATTTTTCCAATACTTTTAGGGAGTCTTTCTTCTGAAGTTCGAGTGCAGTCATAGAC
Organism: Bacteroidota bacterium; assembly: GCA_023419095.1. Lineage (GTDB taxonomy): Bacteria > Bacteroidota > Bacteroidia > Flavobacteriales > Weeksellaceae > Kaistella. The sequence continues at coordinate 6,666 of JAEZYN010000083.1, forward strand.
TTCTGACCACCAGGGTAACCTGTATGCCAAATGTAAGACTTGTCAGCCCACTTGTTTCCGGAAAGGGTAATCTTTCCAGCATTCAAAACGATCACGTTATCTCCGCAGTCTGCGTGAGGCGTAAAATTCGTCTTGTGCTTTCCTCTCAAAATCTTTGCAACCTTCGAAGCCAATCGGCCAAGAGGCTGTCCTTCAGCGTCTACCACAACCCATTCTTTATTAGCGGTAGCTTTGTTAGCTGAAACGGTTTTGTAACTTAATGTATTCACACTTTTTCGTTTACGGTTAAACATAATTTTCCCTTAAAAAGGGTGTGCAAAGGTAGAGATTTTATTTGAAACTGGAAATACTTGTTTAAAGATTTCGTAAGGATTTGAAAATCTTTGGTTTGATGACATTCAGGATGCTTGATTTTATTTAAAATCGGGCTGTTCCGGATCACTTTTCACTCAAAGAATTCTCCGCGTAAAAATACTTCGTCAAACGAAACCAGATTTTAATTACATTTGGATTTTACATTCTAATGATGAAAACTAGACTTTTGCGCCTGACGGTTCTAATGCTTGCATTCACCATGACATCGTGTGACCAAATTCTCGATAACTACTGGGATCGTAAAGCGCAGGAGCAGTACGTTTCACCGTACAAAGGCACCTATAAAGGAAATTATAGCGGCGACGAAGTGGGAACGATCACTATAGAAGTGGCCAAAAGCGGCAACATTTCTCTCACCAAAACATCACCTTTCGGTACTGAAGATTCTTTTTCGTTCGGCAAGGTGATGGACGACGGCTCGCTGTACTCGGTAAGATTGCAGTCGGGTTTTACGTTGCTTGGAAACCTGAATACGAAATCCGGCACCTGGAAAATGGGTGAATGGAATGGTAACTGGTCTGTGCTGAAGCAGTAAAGAACCCGTAATTGAGATTTTTTTTATGGCAATTCCGTTGGAATAATTTATTTCCTTAAAGATTTTGCCCGCCGGAAGCTCGCCAGCACATAATAGGCCACGAACACCATGGAAAACCGGATGATCGCCGGCACCGCCAGCTCCGCATCGAAAATGAAAATACCCGCGACGAGAAGAACCGTCATTAATATAAATGAAATTCCAAGCTTCTGTATCAGCGTAAATTGTTCGTCATCCAGATAATAGGCCATTCCCCACGCCGCGCCGAACGCAATTCCGTAGTAAAGATCCAGTGGCCAGCCCTCACTGCCCAGCAGGAAATAGTTGATTAAAAAACTTACCACCGTTCCGGCCAGAAAATAGAGTAGTGCGCGCTGCATAAAGAATGTTTGTACAAAATTAACGTTTTTTAAATTTACGGTGAATGTCTTACGACGCATGCTTTAAAATAAAAAGTTGCCCACCGGAATACCGGCGGGCAAAACTATTCTAAATATCAAACTATTATTTTTTAATTACTTTACCTGTCGCTATCACATTTCCAGTGGAATCTTTGAGCTGATACAGATAAACACCCTTCGTTAGATCAGATTTATTTAGTGTATTGTGACCTCGCACAAGGGTTGATGCAGACACTAACTTTCCTGCAGCGTCGTAGAACACCGCTTTAACCGCCGTTTCAGTTGAAATATATAAAATGTCTGTAAACGGATTGGGATAAACCGCTGTTTTATCACGGCTGGAATTTCCTGTGGCCAGCGCACCGAGGTTCATCACACCAAACGGAGAAAAGCTGGTGATGCCGCTTCCGGTGATGGTGTAAGGATTGCTGCCGCTCACTGCGCCGGAGTTTTCCGCCGTCCAGACGCCGTTTACATAATGTCCGACGGTAGCGTTATTTGGGTTAAAGGCTCCGTTCTGTTGTGAAGCATTCCATCCTAATGAAATGGTGGCATTGCTTCCGCCTGGCGTGCCTTCCGAGATATCCCAGGTGGCATTCACCGCACCGTCGGGCGCGTTGGCAATTCCTTCGGAGACTTTCACTGAAAACGTATCGGAAGTTCCGGAGTTCGCTAGCGTAACGGGATTGTAATTGTTGGCTGTTCCAACCGGCAGGTTTACGGTTCCTCGACCGGCATTTACGTTTTCAACATTCACGGTGCCGGTACCGCTGGTGGCGATGTAATTGTTGGCGTTGCCACCGGTTATCACAGATGAGTTTCCTTTGAGGTTTAAATTACTGTTATTAACATTAATTCTGTTATTAAGATTTGAAATTCCGAAGATGTTTAAATTTCCTGACTCTATATTCAATGGCGAGGAAATATTGAGGTTTCGCGCGTAGGCATTACCGTTTATTTTCGGAGTTAAACCGGTCGGAATGATGGTTTCATCAACACTGTTGGGAACAACTTTCGAATTCCAGTTCTCCGGATTCGTCCATAAATTGTCTCCTAAACTGTTTGAAAATGTATAATCTCCTTTGTATTCGAAAAGGCGGACTACATAGTTAACCGTTGCAAAGAAATAAAGTTTTCCGTTCAGAATAAAAAAGTTTCGGGGATCCCCGTTGTTATAGGTTACAGGATCGATGTTTTTCACCATTTTCGTGGTTTCCTGTATTCCGTCGGTTCGCCAGATTTCACGGTCGGTAATGTAGTTGGCATCGGTAACCCCAAAGTTGAACCAAAACGAATCCTGATAGAGCGCGGTGGTGTAAATGGACATGGTTCCGGTGATGTAGGGATATACAGCTTCTGTCAACGGCTGCAGCTTTGGGGTTAGGCGCTGCATATAAAATTTGGACTCACCTGATTTCGTGTAAATTAAATACGCCGTGTTGTCATTGGCTTCAAAATAAGCTACACTCTGCCCTGCGGGAATTTCCTTTTCAATGACTCCCTGGTCTGTGCAGTACAGAATATAGTCTTTGGTCTGCCCATTCCTTGAATTGGTTGTTTTCACGTAAAAGCCGCCGGCATTCTTTTCCCCGGTACCCCTTAAAAAGTCCGTTAGAGAATCTACCGAAAGATCATACTCAAATTTTATGGTACCTGCTGTATCTAAACTGTAAAGTCCCACAACCTGATTGATAATAGCCTTAAAAAACATTTTATTGGCAGTGGATCCATAAATATCAAAAGCCTGGCTGATGGTGACCCCACTTGGATTCTGATAATCTACGAAGATACTGACATTCTGCCCGTCGTACCGGTACATCCTTGACCCCGAAGTGATGTATAAACTGCCGTTGAATACATGATGTAGCCCTTTATTCAGAGTCATTTGCTGTATAGATACACTCCCGCCGGGGTTTCCGTCCGTTTTCCAAAGTTCCTGATTAGGTTTTCCGGCCGGAACTTTCAGGTAGTGAAACATCCCGTTGATTTCCTGGCTGTAAGGATTTTGCGGGTTACCCAATCCATAGCCTGCATCCATATGCCGGATATTAAATGACTTGCCTTCATCAATTTTAATGGTGTTGGCTGCAGTGCCATCGGTTCTCCAAAGTTCATATAACCCGGTCGCCTTGTTTTCGAAAGTAAAATACATCCAGGTTGCGGCCGCTTTAAAATCTCTGATTCCCGAATAGGAAGTCGCATCGTAACCTTGTGTAACGGTTGCGGAAAGATTTTTTACCACCTTCGTTCCTGCAGCCGTTCCGTCTGTAATCATCAAAGGCAATGGGCTTGCGGTAGATCCCCTTCCCTGATAAAAAAGACGGTTTTGCCAGACTTCCCCCTCTTTGTCGATAATCCTGATGGGCGGTATCAATCCGGAACTGGTGGAAGTGATTTCTGTAAACTGAGCATTCCCGAAACAGAATACTGCAGAAAACACCACAAGTAATAATTTTTTCATTTCGGTGATTTTTTTTAAGAATTTAGTCTTAAAAGTACACTACCGAAATTTTTTTGGCCTACCCTGTTTTGGGTATTTATCTATATAAAAACCTCAAGAATTTCCTCAGCTTTCACTTTCCCAAAATAATTTTCGATGGGCACCGTCTGAAATAAGGTATAGAGGGAGTCTTTGTCGTGTTTTTGGCCAATGAGTTGGTTCTCGAACTCTTCGATGGGTTTCGCCGCAAAGAAGTCGCCGAAAATTTTGGCTTTTTCGATGCTTCCTTTTACCACATCCAGATGCACTTCGATGAAGCCTGCCGGAATTTTTAAACCTTTCTTGAAGTTGTAATTCGGCGAGAACCCGAAATTCCAGTCCCAGGTTTCATATTTCTCTTTTACCAGCTTTTCGATGCCTGCGATATCTTCGTCTGTAAGCTGATAAGGTTCTGCAGACGGGTTGTTCTTAATAATTTCAACCGTTAAAAGTTCTTTGAGTTCATTGGTTGTAAGCGGCGCCGGAAGATAATCGATGAGGTTCGTCACGCGCGAGCGCGTGGACTTGGTGGCTTTATCAACGAATTTTAACGGATTTACGGTCAAAGCTTTGGCTAAGATTTCCATTTCCGAATCCAGAAGGATGGTACCGTGCTGAATCATTTTGCCCTGACGCGCCAGTTTTGCGTTACCGCTAAATTTCTTCCCGTCAACCAAAAGATCGTTGCGTCCCTGCAGGACTGCCGGTATACCTAATTTGTTCAGTACAGCCAATACGGGTTTCGTAAAGACCGAAAAATCCATGAAGTCATACTGTCCCAAAAGTGTGTGAAATGAAAAGTTCAAATTTCCCAGGTCGTGATAAACAGTACCGCCACCGGACATGCGGCGCACCACTTTAATGTTGTTTTCACGTACATAGTCAGCATCAATCTCAGCCAATGTGTTCTGAAACTTACCTACGATAATCGATGGTGCATTCACATAAAGTAAAAACAGATCCTCCTCCGGAAATTGGCTCAGCAGAAACTCTTCTGTGGCGATATTGAAGTAAGCATCATTCGATGGTGAATCTATTATGTACATAAATAAAAATTTGCCGCAAAAATACGGCAAATTCATTTGAAACAATAGTTTACAAAAACTGTAAATTATCAGTTCACCATCTTTTTACTAATGGTAACGCCATCGGCTGTAGTTATTTTAAATATCAATACCTGATTGACCTGACTTAATGGTAAACGCACTTCTTTCGCGCGGATATTTCTGGCATTCGACACCAGTCTTCCGTTCATGTCGTAAGCCTCCACCTGGTCTAAATTTACATCTGAAGACCTCACGACTGCTTCTCCGTTTTGTTTAAATAATAAAATTCCATTGCCCTGCGCAGAATCGTTAGCCGATAGCACGCCGCTGGCATAGACGATTTCGAAACGCGAACTGAACGCACCGGCCTCTGAACTGAAACTGTAGGGCGACTGCTGCAGATTATGCGTTGTTCCGTTTTGTTTGTCCTTTATGTAAACAGCCTGTCCATTAGCGAAAATTCCGTCTTTTTCAGCTAAAGTAATCGTGTAAATACCGGCTGTGAGCGTCCGGAAATGAAGCGGTACAATATCTGATGGCTGGAACGGTGCGCGACCCTGGATGATATATTCGGAATCATTCACCCACGAGGTAAGGGCTGTGGTACCATCGCCAAGATATTTACCGTCTGTCCGGTCAACACCATTGTCTGCCGAATCCATATACGCAATAAGCGTTTGACCAAAGGTCCCGGCTGTATTCGTCACATTTAGCCAAATCCTGCTTCGGTCCTCAGCCTGGGCCCCCCGGAAGAACTGGTTTTTATTGTCCGTGGTTCGCATGGCATTATTAAAAATAAGCTGACCCGTGCCACCAGCTTTTTTCTGAACCAAGAATCCCTGTCCAACTTGTATAATTCCATTTGGCTTTTCAGATGGAATGAAGTCGGGGTTTGAGCTAGGCACTGCAGTTCCACCTGCAGAAGTATAGGTTGCATAATATGCGCTGGTGTCTCCAGGATCCGTAGAATTTCTGCGTCTCCAAAAGTAGAGCGTACCTTCAATTTCAGCGGCATTGGTCTGAAGCAGTTTAATAGCCTCGATGGTAGATGCGTAAGGATTCGCGACCATATTATAGCCATTCTTTTCGCCACTCAACGTTACACTGACAGGTCCGTTGGTGGGGGTTCCGGTGAAGATACCGGTCCATCTTTGTGGAGGTGTGGTAACACTATAAGAGACGTGAGTATTGCGCATCCTGATTAAAAATGCCTGGCCTGCACTGAAAAGTGTGGTAGCAGGAGGTACCGTGTTAAATAGGTCTGTGGCTGTATTATAGGTATAGAACCGGTCTGCAAGCGTCTGAGGTGAAAACTGCTGCAGCGTTTGACTGCCGTAAAGTGGAGAGCCCCACATGGTATAGTCGAGACGGTAAAGTGGCGAACTGTTTCGTTTGACGGTGATAATACCGTTGTTCACTTCATTTTGAGTTTGTAGCAGGTTTGAATTACTTTCCATGGTCAGTGCGGCGCCGGGTGTTACGGTAAGAGAGCCTGTCAAAATGATGTTTTTGCCGCCGGGCACTGTTACTTTAGCATTGTTTGCTACGGTAAGCCTGCATGCCAGTAAGTCCTCAGTAGGAGAATAATCATTTAAAATCACAACTTCTGTACGCACATCCGGTAAACCGTTGGTCCATCCACTTCCGTCAAAAACCGTTGTTTTCGTACCGACAGTGATGGTATTGGTAAACGCTTCGCCACAATTTGCATTTCCTACAACTGCCCTAAAGTAGGTCTTATCTGTGATGATTCCTGCCAATAAGCCTGTAAGAGTGGTAGAAGTACTGTTGATTGTTTCTGAATTACTGAAGTCTTCAAAATAAGATTTTTGCCAGTACAGCACACTGTCGCTGTTTCCGCTGAGCGTAATATCATCTGGTGGATATGAGGCACACGCGACCGTATTGGGAATGGATATAGTGCCCGCTTTTACGCCGGGTAATATTGTTACCGCAGCTGAGTTATCCGTTGCAATACCGTTGGCATCTTTCACAGTAAGCGAATAGGTGAACGGCCCTCCGGCTGTGACTGAAGGTGCAGTTGCGGTAGATCCGGTTTCCAGACCATCGGACCATTGATAAGTGAATGGCATATCGCCGCCGGTAACCTGCGCTGACAAAAGGGCTTCCTGGCCTTCACAATAGTTTCCACCACCAGTGACCGTAACCATATAAGGTCCACCTTTGATTCCTGTGAAGTAAGATATTTCTCCGCTAGGCAGTGCAGCCCCAGCGGCGGTAAGTGTTAGGTTCTCTAAGGGTGCAAAACGTTTCCACGGGTTAGTTTGCTGATTAAAAGTTCCAATGAGTTGCGCCGCAGCCATCGTATTTTCCGGAACCAAAACCTCAGGCTTAAGATATTTTGCGGCCACGGTCGCTACTGCATTCGTCATGCCCGAAGGCAGGATTTTCCAGTAGCGGCTGATGTAGTTTTCACGGCTATGATTGTCCGGATGAATGTCATCCGTTAAAGAAACCGCAAGTTCGGCTCCTGCAGCAAATGATCCCGAGGTAATATTAACTTCGACAGGACTGTATGCTGGCGATGAGGTGAGTTCTCCGACTGGGAAAAAATAACTTCCGATTGCAGAAAACGGACGTTTAACCATACCTGTTCCGTCGGCTGAAATCATGGCAGACGTTCCGAAAGTGCCTGTTACATCGCCACCACTAAGTGTAAGATTATTGGAGCCAAGAACTACGACACCCTTTGCAAGGTTCAGTGTTCCGCCTATGGTGACATCTTTATTTAACAGTAAATTATTTTTTGGTTTATTTACGTCAAGATTATTTAAGACGATAGAAGCACCTCCTCCAATCTTCTGATCTTCGTCGCCGATAAGCCTGAAAGTTTTTTTGGTGAGATCTACTGCGCTGTTAAAAGTGAGATTCCCACGAACATTCAGGTCGGTTGGCACTACCGTTCCGGTACCTGAGAAAATGAGATTATAATACGCTTGGAAAGATGTCCCGTTCGGTGCGGGCAATTTCTGGTTGGTTCCGGAAAGCTCCAGGGTGTTAGGTGTAAGACCAAAAAGTGTAGTGCCGGAATTAGTGAAAACGCCTTTGATCTTTGCATAATTGTTATCCAACGCCCTTAGCGACGCTCCTGCTGCAACTTCCAGATTATTAAATACGGTACTGCCAGCCATGGTAGCATTTGCGGACATGAAAACAACTTTGGCATCGCCAGAGCCTGAATTGAATGTTCCGTTGTTGATCCACGCGCCTTCAGCTCCGTATATGCTTAATGTTTCATTATCCGGATTGTTTACAATGCCGCCTGGTTGAATAATTAAGTGTTTTGCTTTCGACCCTGGATTTAAATTAGGGGGTGTAGTTGTTTGGGGGATGTACAGGGTTGTTGCTTCGGATGGAGTTCCAGTTGGGGTCCAGTTCTCTGCTGTGATCCATGAGTTGCTCTTAGAGCCATTCCATACAAGAACAAGTGGATCTGTACCGGTTCCTTCTAGATATTCATCTAAAGTAATAGACACTTTGCCGAAGGTACTTTGGAAATACACTGCAAGGTTAGCATTACTGATCTCAACCCAATTTTCGCCCGGATTAGAATTTGATCTTCCTTGCTCGAATTCTTTAGTTTCAGTTCTTGCCCAAAAAACCAGCTTTGACTCATTATTCTCGTTCAGTTCGCCGTCTAAATAGTGTTGTCTGATCACGGCTTTTGTGTTGGCCGCACCGGTCTGGATAATGTCATAATAGCGGTTTATGGCTCCTTTGCGCCAGCCGGGGGCAGCGCCGATGATCACTTTCGCGCTCATTGAAGTGGGTAATGTACCCGCGTTAGTGAAGAGGATTGATGAATCCGGGTGACCAAAAGTGTATAAAATATTAGGGATTAACTGATAGTTTCTTGTAATAATACCCGTTACATCACCTATGCCGGTATTCGTGGCATCAGGTCCCATGCTGAGCGTGAATGTGCCCATGTCCAAAGATCCTTTCGTAGGTGACGGAGACGGATTTGCTTTGGGTAATTCCAACGCACCGTTTACAGTGATGTTACCGCCAGCGTTTGTTCCTGCGGAAGACCTGAGGCTGATGTTGGTGTAGGTGCCTGGGACTAAAGTTTGTGCAGTAGCCGGAGCATCAAGTATCAACGTGCCGGTTCCGGTAAATGTTTTTCCGGAAGGAAAGGGGGCGGCTGAGGTATTCTGCGTGTGAAGCTCACCATTTATGCTGATGGATGAGAGTGTACCGGAAAGCAAATTTGTACCGAGATTCACCTGCTGGCTAAGGCCTACACTCAGTGACCCGTTTACTGCAATGTTGCTGGTAATGTCAACAGTACTGGAATTTGTGGCCGAAAACGGTACGGAAAAATTGTTTAAAAGGTTTGTGCTTCCGGGAGTGGTTTGGTCTAGGCTTATTGTTTTGGTGCCGGTTCCTGTTACCGTAAGATTTGATGTAGCACTACCTTTGATTCCGCCCGCCACTATATTGTTCACCGGGCCGTTCAGCGTCAGGGTATTGTTGTTAACGGAAAGCTTTCCAGTATTAAAGGTCAGCGGTCCGTTCACGGTCAGGTTACCGTTCATATTTGCATTTCCGTGCAATACAAAATCTTCGGCAACGCCCTGGAACTGTACAAAATTGTTGTTTGGATTTGCCGAAACTGTAATGTCATCCAGCGCAAATTCATCGGCTGTGCCCGCTGTTACCGTGCTTCCTGTCCATTTTAAATAATAGAAAGCATTAGGCTGAATATTAAGTCCGGTAACAGTAACTACACGGTAACTAGCTTTCCATGCAGGATTTTCATTGGCTGCGGCAGGTGAAAAAACGTTCAGCTGGCTGACGTCTGTGAATATGCTGTTGTCTGCAGAGTGGCTGAAATTAAAACTGGACGAACCCGCTTGGTCATTGTAGACGTAAACCTTATATCCAATACTCAGTGACGTAATAGGCGCTGAAGTTTGGTTTTGCATCCTCAGTGTTACAGAGCCGGGGTTGAAATCATTAGCCGTAGGCTGAATTCCAAGTGCGGCGTTACCCGCGGGTGTTATAAAAGAGTAAACGCCGCCTGCGGAGACGCCGCCATTGCTGCTGCCGCGCTGAAAACCGGGATTGGTATTGATCCCGCCTAATACTAAATCGCCGTCTGCGAGCCCTCTCACAGACCATGCATTAGCGTTGAGCTGACCTGCGGCAGGGTTCAGGTCAAAGCCGATGCCGGTAAAAGGGCCATTATTTACCAGGTCTGTAGTTGTGTCAAAATTTATTGTATGTACGGTATCAGTGCTCAAAATCTGCCAGCCCAAAGCCCTGTTCAGTGTGCGCTGATTTCCGGTTGCAGGATTTGTAATGAGGTAATTAGAAGTAGCCGTGGAACCATTAAATTCATATACCGCAACATGATAAACTGTATTTCCAGCCAGATTTGTTACATTAACCCAATTTCCGTTGCCAGAATAAACGACATAATTTCCACTGCCAATTTGTGATCCGGAACCGAACGCAGCGTTGGCTGTATATGCTGTTCCATCGGTGGGCTGAGCATTTACGGGATTCAGGGCACGCAAAAGCACCAGACGGGCATTTCCATCACCTTTCGTCCAGTTTATGGTAAAACCTGAAGAACTTACATTGCTGAAGGTTACGTTTGAGGCCTGTGTTGTGGGTTCTGCAGCCATTACGGTAAATTCGTCCGCGCCCATATCAGGAGTGGAAGCACTTCGGGTTTGCTGATCGATATCTATAGTGACCGCTGCTAATGCCTGCCCTTTATTATCTAACGCGGAATTATTCGCAGGTGGTAGATGAAGGTCATCAACGCTCGCGAACTGAGGTAGAACGTTTAGTGAATTTTGATCTTTCCCGGTGGCATTTCGCCAGTTTGCGAGGGTTGTCTGTCTTCCGCCCAAATACCCGATAGTTTGCGCATGGTAATTATTAGAGTTAATAAATGAAAAAGCAGATGCATCCACGGCGGAGTAAACTGCATAGCTAGTTTCATTATTACCTAAAGTTGATATGTTTGTAAATATATTATTGCGGATATCTAAGCCAGAACCGCCTGCAATATAGAGTGCAGATGACTCGCCGTTCTGTGCTGTATTCATCGCTACTGTATTGTGGTAAATCTTAGTCCCGGTGCCGTTGGCAATGTAGATGCCATGCGCTGTTTGTGTGCTACTGCCGGTACTCGCGATATTGCCAATGAAATTATTGACTAGTGATACACCGGAAGAGGATGCGGAAATATTAAGTTCGATGCCGTAAATCGGTCCACCAACATTGTTCCGCACATTGGTAATCCGGTTTTCGGTTATTTCAACTTGCGTACTGTTTCCGCTGATACTGATTACACGTCCATCGTATCTTCCTGTGGTCTTGAAATCCTGAAAGGTATTTCGGCGGATGTACGTTTGACTGCCGTTCTCAATGTAAAGGCCAAGTTGGCTGTTCGAACTGCTTGTGTTGGCAAAGCCGACAAAATTGTTATCCGTTATTGAGACATTTGAGGAATTGGTAAACTGAAGAGGAACATTGGGTTTCTGTGCATCGTTCGTACTGCCCATCTGATTACCGTTAACGGTAATACCTGTTGTTCTGAGGCTGCTGTTCCCGCTAACAATGATTCCTTGGCGTACATTCACAAATTCATTATTATTAAATGTCAGATTGGAGTGTGCTGCCGTAGCCACGCTGCCGCCCAGTGCATTATTCCCGCCAATGGCGTTGCTGCCCACAAAAATTCCGGACAACTGTATTCCATACTGGCTTAGGTTCTGCATCTGTAGTTTGGTGTTGAGAATACGTATATTATTGGCGCTGTTGGTTCCCAACGATGCGATCCACACTGTGGTTCTGGCACTGTATTCCACACCATCATTGTTTAGGATGGTAAGGTTCCGTGATGTCCCGCCGGAAACATTGGATCCGTCGATGATGATATTATCCGCGCCTTCCAACTGGAAAACGGCAGGCATACCGGTATAAGTATTCGCGTTGGTCGCAGATATGATGACGTTTTTACCTGTGCTGGGTTTGATGCGCAGCGTATTTACAGTACTGCTACCGCTGTACTGCAGTATTTTAACGGGAAAGTTTTCGCCGGTAGAATTATTATAGACATCATCATTGAGCAGGAAAGTCACAGGGCCACTTACACCCACTGTGTTGATTCGGTTAATTGCCGCTGTAATCGTGTTGAAAGGCGCGGGCTGGGACTTGCCGATGATATATGTGCCGGAAAGTGCCTGTGAAAAACAGAGTGCCGACAAAAAAGCGAGAACAACAAATAGTATTTTCTTCATAACGGATGTAAAATGGTTGGGAAAAATGGAACAGGGATTTTTGCAATACAGCTATTTCGTTCGCAGCCGCTGTCTGTAATGTGTCAAAAGAATAATTCCGGTGCCGGCGAGGGCCAGCAGAGGTAGATAATCGTCTATAGGAGTAGGAAGCGGATCATCCCCCTCGAGAACTCCGTCCGAATCGTCATCTCCGGGACCGGAATAGGCTTCCGACGGTTTTTCATAAAATGATTCATCCGTATTTTCACTTTCGCTGAAACGGTTTTGCGCAAAGGCAGTACCTGTCGAAAAGCAAATGATAAGGACGGCGTAAATGCCTTTATGCATACAATAATACTTTGCGCAAAGATATGATTTTTAAAAATATACGGGTGATTTAACGTGTCTATCCTAATGATTTTTATTGAGTACATTCTAATGGTTTTTGGGTATATGTCAGCTATCTTTTTTAACAGATAAAGAATCATTTCAGATCTGTTAATACATAGGCGGTAACGCACTCTGATTAATCACAACAACAGGTTGCTGTCTTAATCGGTATTTTTCTGAATTTGGTGATTGTTTGTAACCATTATTCATCAGGAAAGTAACCGTGTAAAAACGGTAAATGCCGGTAAGGTGAATTTGTAATTTTGATAGCAAACACAAATGAGATGAAAAAATATTTATACGGTATTTTAAGGTTTACTGCATTCTTTAGTTTGATGTTTTCTATGAACTTCAGCGGCCAGATTCTATTCAGTAATCCGATAACAGGAACAAATCCGAGCACGGCCAATCCCTACACCGCCGGACAGACTGTTGCGGCAAATATCACAGTTTCCGGAATTGGCCGTGGAAGTGGTATTAGTCTAAGCGCACCCATATTTCAGAATATAACAGCGCCGATTACCTTTAGGGTTTACGGATGGGGAGCCTCTGCTGCTACTGGTACATTTAGTATTAATGATTTTGCATTTAACGGAACCGTTTTATCGACCGTAAAGAAGCCGGAGCCCAGTGGTTTTCCTTCATCCTTCAGCTGTTCAGCCAGCAACAGCAACTCTATTCAGCTATCATGGGCAGATGCAGGAGGTAGCATACCGCCGGATGGATATCTGGTAAAATGGAGTAGTACGTCACATTCAGCCATCACAGATCCGGTTGACGGTAATCCTATTGCTAATGGCGCGGGCGTCCAAAATGTAAGTCAGGGCATACAAAATTTTTTATCGTCTTCTCTCGCACCAGCCACCACCTACTATTTTAAAATATGGCCTTTTACAAATTCTGGAAGCGACATTGATTATAAACTTATTGGTGAACCGCAGGCGAGTTGTACAACACTGTCACCACCTTGTAATTATAATGAAGATTTTGCAAGCATTCCCACTACACCAAACCCCGACCAATACCTTTCCCGGTCATGGACAGGAAGTGCAGGAACCTGGAGTGCGGTAAATGCCAGAACTGATCAGATGCTCAACGGTAAAGCGATTACTCTGGTAGGAAATCCTTACCCATCCAATATTGATTTAGTCGCGTTTTATAATCTTAATGGTGGCGAAGCAGCCGGCATCAGTTCCACATTTTATTTTTGGGATAATACCGCAAACAACACCTATACGCAATATGGATCCGGATATAGCGGCAATGCATACGGCCAGTTCAATGCGGTAAGCTTAACATCTACAAAAGCATTAGGAGAAGGGGGCGCATCCACGGTTAAATTTCCGACACGGTACGTGACAATGGCGCAGGGATTTATGGCACGGGTATACCCAGCGTCTAAAACCCTGGTCTTCAGTAACAGTATCCGTACGGCAAACAGTGGAACGGGATTTTTTGGCAAATCTGAACCTGCAATGAACCGTTTCTGGCTCAATATGGTTTCACCGGGCGGACTTTCTTCAAACATAGCCGTGGTCTATTTTGAGGAGGGCAATAACGGCTTTGCTGCGGACGATTCACCCGTGATGGGCGGTTCAGATGTTGTTTACACTTTCGCGGGGACCGAAAAAGTATCTATTAATGGACGACGTGAATTTTCGGATGCCGACGCGGTGCTGCTGGGTAGTACGCACTTTGCCGAGGGGCAGTATAAGCTTGTACTTGATAAAACGGAAGGCATCTTTGCAAACGGCCAGCACATCTTTTTAAAAGATACTGTGACCGGAAGCCTCACCAATCTTTCAGAAAATCCTTATGTATTTGATGCAGAAAAAGGTGAAACTGAAGGAAGATTCCAGATTGTTTACCGTGAAGAGCGGGTACTGGCGGCAGAAAGTGAAGATTCAGGTTTATTGGTTTACCGTGATGGTGAATGTTATTGGTTAAAATCAATTAAGGAAGTTTCGGAAGTCTTTATCTACGACCTGAGCGGTAGACTCACAGGACATCTAAAGCCCAACTCCCGCAGTGTCAGAATAGACGTGCAGGAACTTGCCAGGGGCGTTTACATTCTTAAAATAGTACGCAGCGGCGAAATAATTTCGCGTAAGATTGTAAAATAGTTTAGCCCTGAGCAAAGTATACCCTTGACTATTATAGTCGGGGGTATTTTTTTAAGTTGATTTTAAAGTTGGGTTAACATTATTTGAGTCTGCTGAGAGATAGTAGATAGATGAAAAAAATCGTTGGATATTATATAGAGAGCCTGTTTTCTATTGGTCTGTTTTTTATAAAAGTATATTCAAATAAGATCTTCGTTAACAATAATTTAATATTGGAGCAAAAATTTTGATCTATAGTATCACTTTGAGAAATTAATAACGATGAATAAAAATTATTATCAATTGTAAAATGCTTGTTAATTTTATAAAATTCTCAACAATAAGTTAAAATATTCAACTAAAAGCTACATTATGCAATTCATACGACCATTTGTTTAATAATTTGTTTTGTGAAATAACATTTATTATCTTTGCACCCGCTTAGCAGATTAGGGGGCTTCTTTGCTAAGTAAACACAAAACATTAAAAAACATTACGATTATGGCAGTTTTACCTGAGTGAAATACTCGGGCAGGAAAAGACTTGTCGGGTTTTGAATAAAAATGTTTTGTGTGCAAAGAAAACATTAAACCAAACCATGATGAGAAACATTTCTACTGTTGGTGTCCTTTCGCGTGCACACAAATTAGCGATTATGCTCTTAATCCTAATTTTATCTTCAACAAATTTTTATGGGCAATACACCTTAGCAAAATGGTACGGTGCCGATTATACACCTACTGTTTTTTACAGTCAGGTTCAATCGGGGCAGATCAAAGCTAATAATGTTACGGTCAATGAAGTCTTTGAAAATCCCGACTCTAATTTCTACAAAACTCAAGGATGGCCGACGCCTCAATGGAATCAAACGCCGGAGCAAACGTTCGACGAAAGTAAATATGTCGAATTTAAGATTTCTGCAAAGGCTGGCTACAAAATTAATGTGGACAGTTTTAATTTTGAGGGTCGCGCAAACGGAGCGGATGGTCAAAAATTAAAAGTAAGGTACTCTAATGAAAGTGATTTTTCTAATGCTCAGGATCTTCTTACTGATGAAGCTACTTCCGGGACTTTTAAAAATTACAATTTAAGATTTCCCGTTAACACCGTAGTCAACCAGAACGAAAATTTATACGTTCGGCTTTATATTTATAATACGAATCAGTTCTTCTATATCCGTCATAACCAAAGTGGGACCATAGGACCGGAATTTAAAGGAACAATTTCATATCAGAATATTTTGAAGCCGTCAGCGCAGGATGACAGAACAGGAACCGTGAAAAATGTTGCCGTGAATGTAGATGTGCTGGCTAATGACGATTATTTTTTCTCAGGCCCACTTACAGCGATTACCGTTTTGGGCGCACCGAAGAATGGAACCGCGAGAGCAAATGGAACTTCAGACATCATCTATACCCCAAATACAGGCTTTACCGGATACGACAGTTTCACATACACCCTTACCAATTCCGAGGGTGTTTCAAACATCGCAAAGGTTTCAGTACAGGTAGTTGAGCCTGGCGTGGGAACAGCGACGCCTATTGTACGATGGAATAAAACAGATCTGTCTTCAAAAAATTATACAGCGGCAGTGCAGGGCAATAAAATACTTTTATCAGGTTCTAATGCATCTTTAAATTCAGAAAGTGACGATAGTAATGGTTTGAGATTTAATTACAACGGTACACACACCAACCCTAGAGAATTCAATGGTTCATATAATAGTTCAAAATATTTTCAACTAAGCTTAAGTGCCACTGACACACAATCAATAGCCCATTTTAACGCTTTTGTAATGAAATATAGAAGTACAGGAAATGGGAATATAACGGTAAAATATTCTAAAAATTCTGATTTTAGCGGAAAAGTCGGCACCTTGATAGATAACGAGACTTACTCTGGTAACTGGACTGATAAAAAAGCTTATTTTCCATCCGGCTCAGTACTTTTTCCAGGTGAATCCCTTTACATAAGAGTATATGTATATAATACAGATCAGTCTACCTTCCTCATCAAGTTTGAGGAGAATGGTGAAGTGGGCCCGGCAATTTTGGGCACCGTTGCCAAGATGGCACCCGAATCCTGCACTGTAAGTTCTGCATCAGGTTCGCCTACAGTCTGTGTTAATTCTGCAATTACTCCTATCACCCACACCACCAGCGGAGCAACAGGTGTTGGTACCGCAACAGGTCTTCCTGCCGGTGTTACGGCTGTTTGGAAAGATAATAAAATCACGATCAGCGGTACACCAACAGAGTCAGGAACTTTCAATTACAGTATTCCTCTGCTGTCTGCCTGCTCGGGGGTGCAAGCAACCGGACCTATCACTGTAGTTCCAGCAACGGTCGCAGGTACAGTAACTTCCAATATTCCGGAAATCTGTGTGGGTCCAAACGCTGCATTTAAATTTGCGATTCTTAAATTAAATGGAAACGTTGGTAATGTTCTCCGTTGGGAATATTCACTTGATAATTTCGCAACTCCATCAGTTATAGCGGTAAACTCTACAGCTGACGAAATCACTGTAGAGCATACTGAAATTCAATCATATTATTACCGTGCAGTCGTACAGAATCGTTCATGTGCAGTTGAATATTCAAATGTTGTCAGAATAGATGCAGTAGGTGCAGTAAACCTACCTGGTTCCATTGCAGGAAACGATTCATTATGTGCCGGACAGACAGCTGTTTACAGCATTGCATCAGTGCCTAACGCAACAAGCTATCAGTGGTTTGTAGACATTGCTAAAGGTTGGGAAATTATAAGCGGGCAGGGAACTACTACCGTTACCGTTAAAGCAGGAAATGGCAGCGGTAATATCGCGGTAGATGCTTTAAACAGCTGTAGTACAGGTTTTGCATATGACGGAGAGGGACACAAATACATCACCGTAAAAGAGATTCTTCAACCTTCAGTACTTATTTCAAGTCCAATCACCACCATCTGCCAGGGCACCAAAGTAACTTTCACAGCGACATCTGTTAACGGTGGCAGCGCACCTGCGTACCAGTGGTTTGTGAACGGTGTGGCAGTTGCGGGCCAAACGGCAGCAACTTTCGAAACCAAAGAACTGAAAAATGGGGATAAAGTAAGCGTTACGCTGGCATCTTCTATACAGCAGTGTGTCTTGCCGGAACCTGTAGTTTCGAATATCATTACAATGTCTGAGGAAACCAGCGTTTATGAAAACGGCCAATGGAGCAATGGAATACCGACCGCTAAAAATCAACTCTCGGCCGAAATCCGTGAAGCTTATTCTACGTCTAAAGGCTCGGTAACTGCCTGTTCGGTACACCTTGTAGGTTCCGCAATTGTTACAGTGGTGCCAAAGAATCCTTTAATTGTTTATAATAATATCAATCTTGATAATGGTACCAAGCTCAATGTAGAGAGTGATGCAAACCTTATTCAGGTGAATGATAGCGCGCCCGCAAACACCGGAAATATTACGGTTTTACGCGATCTGAAAATTAAGCCTAAAAGTGCCGAATACAATTATTTCGGTTCTCCGGTGACTTTTGCCCCGGGACACAGCATGAAAACAATATATCCGGGTATCACTTATGTTCTGTATCACAACGAAGCCAATAACTACTTCTATAATTCCTCCGGTGCTAATATACCGGGTCGCGGTCTTGCCGTGAAAGAGCCGTCTATCACGACCGATACTCCGAATGGAGCTTACGATATCACTGCTACTTTTATCGGTGTGCCGCAAAACGGAATTATCAATTTCGCTTTGGCAAACAGCAATACTGCAACAAGCAGCCATCTGGGGTACAACCTTGTGGGAAATCCATATCCTTCTAACATTGACCTCCAGGCACTGTACGAACTCAACAAAGGTCAAATCGCTGCCGATCCGGCGATCAGTACAAGCTTTTATTTTTGGGACAGCACCGCAAACAATGTATATGTACAGCAAGGTTCCAGCTACGGTGGCCAGGCTTACGGTGTGTTCAACGCGAAATCGGGCACTACAGGTATGGGTATTCCGGCGGCCGGACCTAAAGAAGGTCTTACGGCTCGAAAAATACCGAAAAGCGAAATTACAGTTGGCCAGGGCTTTATGGTAAAAGCACTGAAGAAGAACGCGACACTTCAATTCAATAACTCCATCCGTACAGACAAAAACAGTGGTGTGAAATTTATTGGAGCCAGAGGAGAAGAGGTTGTCGATGACCGTTATTGGCTGTCTGTTACTACGCCGGGCAACCTTACCAGCACCCTGGCTGTAGTATATTTCGATGGCGGCACTGATGCAGTGGGTGCTGAAGATTCGGAGGCGAGAGGCGGATCTGACGAAGTTTTCAGTCTTGTATCCGGTAAGAATATCGCTATTAATGGTAAAAGTACATTTGCTGACACAGATGTAGTGGCGATCGGAACTAGACATTTCGCCGCAGGCCTTCACACCATTGCTCTTGAAAAAGCGGAAGGTATCTTCGCCTCAGGCCAGCAGATATACCTTAAAGATAAACTGACCGGTGCGGTGACGAATTTAAGTCAGGGCAACTATACATTTGATGCTCAGGCAGGTGAAAGTACAGGTCGTTTTGAAATAGTGTATAAACCCTCTGGTGTGCTTGCTTCGGATACCACGATAAAAGAAGAAGTGCAGGTTTACCGTGCAGCGGATGATTTCGTTGTGAAGGCGCCGAAACGCATGACAGCAATTGATGTCTATGACATGTCAGGCAGATTGTTACGTACCGCAAAACCAAATACTACAGAATATACGCTGAATGGCAGTGAGCTGACAAACGGTGTCTATCTGATGAAGATTCGGCAGGGCAGTGAACAGACTGTGAAAAAAATTATAAAATAAATTTAAGGTGTTGTTTTTAAGTCCCGGTTTCAGCAATTGAAGCCGGGACTTTGTTTTTGCGAAGAGGAATTAAAGGAGTTTAATAACCGTATTCGGATCGAATATTTCTCTTTAATACTTGCTGTATCGGAAAAAATATAGATTAAAAAGAGGTATTTCATTATGCTTCCGGCTCTCCGCTGCTCATTTTAGTAACCTTTATTTGTTCGGTAAGCTTTGTTTTGTACGGCACAGTTTACGTGTATTTCCAATTCCAGTGCCCTATTTTACTTTCTTCGTTTTAACCGTATGTTGCTGCGGTAAATCTTTCCCTTACTATTTCGCAAAAAGCTGATTTTCAGCACAAATTATGTTAGTATGTTTTTTATTATTTATATTTGCAGCGACACACAAATGATGATTATTAATCGGCTTAAACACACGATATGAATAATCATTTACTCTCAGCTTACTGCATTCCTGTGCGGAACAAGAACATGTGCAACGTTTGCCGCGGGACTTTCTTTGATGCAGTGCTCCGCATCTAGAAACCTTAACAGACACCGCCAAACACAAACACAAATACCGAAAAAAAATATTCATCAGCCACACTGGTCTTTTGATCATTGTGGAATGTTTCTGTTTAAACACAATTCACAATGAAAAATTTTTATTCGATTATATTTTTTCTCACAGCGCTGTTTTTTCAAACCAGCGTTCTTTACTCACAAACCTGTTCTACATCAAATTCCGGCGCTTACGGTAATGGGTCCTGGATAGGACATGTGTATGATCATAATGGTTCCGGTAATCCGATCACCACACCGTTTGCAATGTATAAAGGGACTACGTCCGAAACAGAAAATTTTGATCGAAATTATGGTACAAGTAAGCCCGAATGCGCAGCGGCAGCTGATAATTTTGCGATCCGTTACAGGATGAATAAAACTTTTAGCGCAGGCACTTACACCTTTACTATCAGCGGAGATGATGGTATGCGCCTGAGTATTGATGGTGGCAGCACTTGGATTTTAAGTGACTGGGTCGATCACAGCTATCGCACAGTTTCTGTCAGTCAGGCCATGTCCGGCAATTATAATCTTGTGTTGGAATATTATGAAAAAAGAGTCGATGCAAGAATTTCATTTTCAGTAAGTGGCCCCGCTTGTATAGCGCCAACGGCCCCGCCGACTTCACTGTTGCTTACACCCCATTCCGGCACGCAGATTAACGGAAGTTTTACAGCTGCAGTCCCAGCAGCTACAAATTATTTGGTTTTGCGTAGCACGTCTGCATCATTATCTGCAAATCCTGTAAACGGTACCACTTATGCAGTCGGATCTACGTTGGGTGGCGCAACAGTTCTATCCAACGGAGCGTCTACTTCTTTTATTTCTACAGGTTTAAGTCCCAATACAAGGTACTACTATTTTGTATTTTCTTATAATGCCACGGGCTGCACCGGGGGTCCGTTATATTCATCTGCAAATCCGCTGTCAGGCAGTGCTGTCACTTTGTGTGCCGCACCTAATGCGCCCACGGGTTTCACAGCAAGTAGAACCTCAAACAGTGCTGATATCAGTTTTAATGCAATAGGTGCGGCAGGCTATATGATTATTAGAAGTTCATCCGCTTCTGCTCCCCTGCCGCAATCTGGACATGCATACACGGTGGGCAATAATCTGGGGTTAGGTACTGTGATCTCA
Source organism: Bacteroidota bacterium (assembly GCA_023419095.1). GTDB lineage: Bacteria > Bacteroidota > Bacteroidia > Flavobacteriales > Weeksellaceae > Kaistella. The sequence goes on from JAEZYN010000083.1 coordinate 27,766, forward strand.
GTGGGCAACACCACTACCGTTACGGATACGGGTCTCGCCTCAAATACACAATATTATTACTATATTTATTCGTATAACACCGGCGCGTGTTCTAATAGCCCGGTTTACGCCTCTTCTTCGCTTTCGGGTAACATTATCACGTGCCCTGGTGCTCCCATAGCTAAATCTGTTAGCGCAATATCGCAGAATTCTGCTACTATCGAATGGTCTTCACCTGGTGGAATCCCGCCGCTAACCTATGCCGTAGAAGTTTCGTCAAACAGTTCCTTCACTGCGCAAATTACAGGCTCGCCTTTTAGCACTTCTGCTACGTCTCAAGGTGTTACCGGTCTGACGGCAGGTACTAATTATTATTACAGGGTCAGAGCCGACAACGGTTGTGACGGACAATGGCTTACAGGCAGTTTTGTGACCGGTTGCGCAGCACCTGTTGCGCCTTCTGGATGCTCGCTTAATTTAAGTGGTGGTACCGTAAGCGGCACCATCGGTTCCCCTTCTCTTATTCCAAGTGGTTATCTTATCGTGCGCAGTTCCGCATCGGTCCCGCCTGTTCCTACAAATGGACAAACCTACAACACCGGCAGCAGCTTTGGTGGAAATTATGTCGTGCGCGGCAGCAATACTGCAATCCTGACCACCACCTTTACCGATGTGCCTGCAGCATACACTTATTATTATGTATATTCTTTCAATGCTGATTGCTACGGAGCACCGGTTTACAGTCAACCTGTATCCGCGCGCATTAACGCATGTGCACCTTCTTCTAACGGTGATGCAAGATATATCAGTGAAGTGAAATTCCTCGGAACCTTAAATGTTGATACATCAAATGCCACGGATTATTACGCCGGGGGATATGCAGATTATTCCGCACTGCCGCAAAAGGCAAAACAGATTCCGGGTGGCGTTATAAACTTAAATGTAAACCTTCTTGGATCCGTAAACCCTCCCACTGCAACTATTAAGGCATGGGTAGATTGGGATAAGGACGGTATTTTCAACAGTACCGAGAGTGAGAGTGCGGGTGGTGAAAAGGTTTTTGATACAAACGCAAACGGCGTTTTAGCAGGAAATGTAATTTTCGGTTTTGTCGTGCCCTCAGGTACGGCTCCCGGTCTTTACACTATCAGAGTGCGAGCGAGTACCACCTCCGGCATTGGCCCTTGCGGAAATTCTGAAAACGGAGAAACTGAAGATTATACGTTTGAGGTCGTAGCAGACTGCACTTCTAAAATAATGAGCGCAAGCTCGGCAGACCGCTGTGGTCCCGGTCCAGTAACACTTTCAGCTGTGGCTTCATCATCCACTGCCTCATTTCGATGGTACACCTCTGAGTTTGGCGCTGCAATATCTGGTGCAACGGCTGCGTCCTACACTGTTCCCAGTTTGTCAGTTGGCCAGCATACATTTTATGTTACTGCTGTAGATGGGTGTGAATCGGCATACCGCACACCTGTAAAAGTTACAGTAAGACCAACTCCGGTAATCACATTTGTTCAAAGTACGCCTGATTTCTGTGGCGCAAATAATTCGGTGATTATATCCTCCACCGGAAACAAGGAAGAAGTGACCATCTTTGAAGAGAAATTTGAAACAGATAATGTGAATTCTGCAGTTTTTGAAAATATAACCGACGGTAATGCGACCGAAGCGGCCACATGGATGCTGAGACAGACTCCCTTCATTCCGGCAGCACCTTATAATATTGTGAAAGTGGCCTTGTCTTCAGGCTACAATGGAGGCAATTTTGCCAACATCATTACCGATGTACGGCAGACTACAAATATTTTAAATCATTTCACTACAAAGTCTGCAGTGAATACGACAGGTTTCACCGACTTAAAACTTGATTTTGATCTGTATTATTTTTCCGAAGAAGATATTGCGGAGAAGAACTACCTTAAGCTGCAGTATTCACTTGATAATGGTTTGAACTGGATCGATCTGAAGACTTATCTCACAGACGTGGGCGTACCGAGCCGTTTTCAAAGCATCACGGAATCTTTGCCTGCAGTGTTGGAGAACCAAACACAGCTCAGATTGAGATTCTCACTCTTTGCCCTGGGAACCGCTAAAGCAGATGGCAGTGTGCTTGAATGGATTGTGGATGTGGTGGGTCTGGATAACGTTCGGCTTTATGGTAATAAAGATCTGCCGGCCTCCTTTTTATGGTCGGGTTCAGGTGGAGAGTTGCTGGACGACACCTGTAGCGCCCCGGTTTCTGCCATGGGTGCACCCTCAGTCTGTGTGCGACTGAGCGAGACCGAACTCGAAAACCGGCAGAAGGTTACCATTTCCGCATCAGCTGCGCTTTCAAACGGATGCAGTGCCACCGGAACTATCGATGTGCTGAACAAGACCAAATTCTGGAATATCTCCTCCAACGAATGGGCCACCACCAACTGGAAACCTGGTACTGATATTCCCACAGCCGATAACTGCGTCATCATCAAAAAACCGGTAACCATCAATAACACAACACAGGGCCTTGCCAAAAACATCACTGTCGAACCCAGCGGCGAACTCCAGATAAGTGGTTCCCTCAAAGTGACGGATTTTGTGAAAAACTATGCCCCGTCTGGTGCGGTGGTGATAGAATCCAATGCCAGCCTCATCCAGGTGAACGAGGGCAATACCATCAATGTTGGAAACATTACCGCCCAACGAAAGGTGAATGTTTCTCCAGGGCGTCAGCAGTACAATTACATCATTTCACCGTTAGAAGGACAGTCCCTGAAGACAATTTATCCGAATATAGAATATGTGCTGTATCACAACGAAACGAATAATTTCTTCTATAACTCTAGCGGCGCCTACATCAAAGGGCGGGCACTCGCGGTGAAGGAGCCCAAAGCAGGCGTGCTCCCTAGTGCCAAGGCATCCACGGTGACGGCTACTTTTACTGGCTATCCTACCAATGGCGCTTTTACCTATAATCTTGTTAACTCAAATACTGCCAGTCCAAAACGCGGCTACAACCTCGTGGGCAATCCATATCCTTCAAATATGGATCTGATACAGTTTTACCACATAAACAGTGGCAGTGGCAACATCAGCAACGCGTTCCATTTGTGGGATAACCGCGCCAACAGCCAGACCGTACAGATGGGGGACAAGTATGAAGGGCAGGCTTATGCAATCTTCCACGCCACCACACCGCCTGGCGAGGGCACCGGTACGCTCGCAACAGGTGATTTCGGTATGGCCGGAGTTGTACGCCCGACGAGATACATAAAAGTAGGCCAGGGCTTTATGGTAAAGACCAGCGTGAATAATCAGCCGCTGCTCTTTAATAATACCGTGCGTACGCATGAAGACGGTCCCACGTTCTTCGGACGTACAGCTGAAAATACGGTGAACTTCGACAGGTTCTGGCTTAATATGATCACGCCCACAAATCTGCGTTCTGATATGGCTGTAGTGTATTTTGAAGGTGGAACCAATGGTTTCAGCAGTGATGACGCGGCCTCGTTGGGAGGATCAGATGAACTGTATTCACGGGTGGATGACAGGAAAGTAAATATCAACGGGCGCAGTATATTTACCGATGAGGATGTGGTACCACTCGGTACACGCCATTTTACGACGGGCGAGTACCGCATCGAACTGGCCGGAACAGAGGGTATTTTCAGCTCCGCGCAGCCTGTTTATCTCAAAGATAAATTGACAGGCGCGATCACCAACCTCAGCGAATCCGCCTACAGCTTTGCGGCTGAAGCAGGCGAAAGTACCGGCAGATTTGAGATTGTTTATAAATCGGGTGGCGTGCTAGCAACCGATGCAGGCGTGGAAGAATCGGTGGTCGTTTACCGCGAGAAAAATCATTTCCATGTCAGATCCGGCAAAAGAAATATCACGGGATTGCAACTGTTCGACAGCAGCGGCAGACTTGTATATTCGGTGAAGCCTAATGCGGTAGAAGCCATAATCGACGGAAACGCTTTGCCTACAGGTGTTTATATCCTGAGAATAGAACGCGGTGGTGAAGTCAGCACGCGAAAAATTGTGCGTTAGACCATTTACTTCCATTTCCCGGACAATATAGTTCGGGATTTTTATTCGCAAAGCAAAATGGCTGCAATCACGTTTTGAAGATAAATTGCCTGTTTCTTAAGAGCATGCTGTACATTCTTCTGAAGTAAATGATTGTTGGAGTATAATTTCAAATCAAATCGCTCTACGGTAACTGAGCTGTATTGCATTTTGCGCTCTATAGAACATTGCAACCGCATCACGATATGAGAAGCGGATGGTTATTGAAATATTTAGCAGACATTAACTTCACTGAGCAACAGTTTATTTCGGAAGTTTTGGCGGACGCATCTTGTATTGGTAGCTGTGCAGCGTCAGTAGAAAATTTTCAAGATCAGTAAGTTCGCTGTCGGTAAGATCCAGTTTTTTCAGCATTTCCGACTTTTGGGGTGCCATTGGGGTGTTGCGGTTTCTTTTTTCTGTAGGCATTCCGGCGTTATACATATTCAGTACACCCAGAAGGTGCGGGAAAAGACCGTTATGCATGTAAGGAGCTGTTTGTGAAACTTCGCGTAATGTTGGTGTTTTAAATTTTCCAACATCTTCATTCTTTTTCGTGAATTCATACCGACCTAAATCTTCATACTCACGTCCAAAATAGGTGAGGCCAATATTGTGAAGCTTTTGGTCGGAAAAGTACGGTGTGTTGTGGCAATTGACACAATTGGCCTTCGTGCGGAAAAGATGGAGACCATTGATTTCGGAATCACTGAGTTGCTCTTTGTCGCCGCTTACAAATTTATCATATCTCGATTTGGGGCTGATCAGTGTTCGTTCAAAGGTGGCAATGGCATAATTAATTTTTTCCTCAGAAACTTTTTCGTTGCCGAAAGCTTTTTTAAATAAGTCGCGATACCCTTTTATTTTTGCTATTCTTCGAACCGCGAGTTTTGTGTGCAGATTCATTTCCACGGGATTCTCAATGGGTGATTTTACTTGGTCTTCCAGCGAACCGGCGCGGCCGTCCCAGTCCGCCAACACCGGCGGCCAGCAAAAAATCTGGCAGAACCTTGACCGCAATATTTCCTCCCAGCATATAATGTTGCTTAAGCCAGTCAGATTTTCGCGGAACATAGAAGTAAGAGGGGTTGCTTATAAGAGGCTGCTCTGTGGTTCGCTCATCTGTTAGAATGTAACCAACATCGTATTCATTTTCGCTGCTCACTTCCAGTTTACCGGATAAGATAGTTTTAGGATTGTATTTAAAGATTCCGCGCGCGCCAAAGCCGGTACGTGTGTTACTTTCCGGTGCCTGCACACGTTTAAATCCATAATCGGCCTGTCCGTGGAATACCTAAGCTTCCGAAAAAAGCGTAGAATTTTCAAATTCAATTTATTAAAGCCTACCCAAAGTCATATTAAAGCGCACCCAAAGTCATATTATAGCGCACCAAAGCCCTAAGTCTTGCACCTTCTTTTAGATTTTACTTTCTCCGATTGTAAAATAACGCCTATAAAAAGTATAAAAACAGGCAATTTCGGCGTAACAGATGCTCTGTTCCTCACGATGTATCCGGCCGGCGTATAAAACTGTATGCATATATTTCACTTTTTCGGTGACTTTCATCCATTTGCTTAGCAAATAACTGTTATGGCAATCTTTATAATACCGCACAGAAACCGCGCGTATTCCGGCGATATCAGAACAGATATTGGCCGCGGTTAAATATTTTGCAAAAAATATTTAAAAGTTTGCGGATTTATACATATTTTCGCACTCTGCGGTACTGATGAAAAGCGCAGATTTAAACACAAACACACTTGATGAAAAAATTTTTATCCTCTGCGTGGCGCGGCAGCTATGCCCTGTTCGCAAAATCTATCCTATTTTTAACGGTTTTATGCTCGGCGGGAGTGTGGGGGCAGGCAACTTTGCCTGTAACCAGAACAGCATGGGGAACAACACCTACCGGTTGGACAGATAATGGGACGTCTCGAAATACTAATTATGCTTGCACCGGTAATAATGGAGGTTCTTTACAAGCCACCGGCAGATTCTATAAAGTAAATTTTGATAGTTCTCCAGATAAATTGACATATCAATTAAAAGGATCAAACCCGACCAATGGAGATTTCAGAGTACAACAATCACCCGATGGCACAACGTGGACGGATGTGCAGACTTTCAGTACGATTACCGGTTCTTCATGCATTCCACAATCAAATATCCAGTTATTAGCGTCTAGTAGATATATTCAATTCATCCTCCTTACTAAAACGACAGGAAATGTCGATATTGATGATGTAAACATCACAAAATTAGCTGTTTCGGGTATCACTTCCACCGCAATCGGAGGTAATTGGTCTGCTGGCTCATCTTGGGTAGGTGGAATTGCACCGGGCTTAACAGATAACGTAGTGATCGCTACAACCGGAACAAATTCGGTTAAAGTAGATGCAAACATTACGAGAGCAGCAGGTAGCACGACCACAGTAAATACAGGATCGATCTTAGAAGCTGGCTTTACATACACCAACAATGGAACTACAACTGTTAACGGCACCTTCCAGATCAATACCAATGGTTTTGCAGGTGGTACCAATGATTTTGTGTACGGCACAAATGCATCCCTTATCTTCAATCATAATAACGGCAGTACATATGGACCGATTGATGCTACACATAAATATTGGCCTGCAAGTAACGGCCCTACAAATGTCACCGTAAACGCAAACAGCCCTATTAATTTAGGTGTCAGCAGAACAGTTCCCGGGACTTTGCAAACCGCCGCGGGCGTGCTCTTTCCATCAGCAAATTTAACTTTAAATGGTTCCGCACAGATAAACACCGGAGGTTATTTCGGTAATTCACCAATTTATGGTTCATCCTCTACCTTGATTTATAATACAGGAACTTCTAACGGTGCGTATGGAAGAGCTTCTGAATGGACTCGCGAGACCGGATCGCTCGGATCTACACCCGGTTTTCCCAATAATTTACAGCTGATCAATAACAGTACATTGGATTACCCAAACACAGGTGGTTCACCATTTTCAACACCATTAGGAATTGCCGGAAATCTGATTATTGAAAGTGGCTCTGCGCTGTATATGGATTACAATGGCGGTGGCACAAAATCAGGACGCTTAACGGTGGGCAAAAATGTTACCATTGACGGTAATCTCTCTTTAGGTGACGCTAATGGTGGTGATCTTCATATCGGCGGTAATTGGGTGAGGACCGGCACTTTCAATCCGATGAGCCGTGCCGTCTTTTTTAATGGAACGTCCCCACAAACCATCACCGGTGCCACAACTTTTGATTATCTCACCATTAATAATGCGGCAGGTGTTACACTTGCAAGTCCCGTTACCAATAATCTCACTTTGGATTTTGCCAATGGTAAAATTACCTTAGGAAACAACGATCTGACCATCGGAAGCGCTGGCACCATCACGAATGCAACCTCCACAAAATATGTGGTGACAAACGGAAGTGGTAGACTAAAGAGAACGGTAAGTGGAACAAATGTTTCATTCCCCGTCGGTAATTCAGCATATAATCCGGTCACACTGAATAATTCCGGAAGCTCGGATATATATGGGGTCAGAGTTGCTGACCTCACGCCCTCAGGAGCCAATCCGGCAAAAACGGTGAATAGACAGTGGATTACCACGGAAGAAGTGGCAGGCGGCAGTAATTTGCAGGTAGTGGCACAGTATAACGCTGGCGAAACCGGAAGCGGATTTTCGATAGCTTCCGACCCATTTATCGGCTTGTATAGTGCAACTGGATACACTCAGGTTGCTGCAAGCTTAGCCGGGAGCAATCCTTTTACCGCAAGTTCAAATGCCAACTTTACTCCATCCGATTTAACCGGCGGAGCGCAATACTTCGCCGTGGGGAAAGATAACGGATTCGTTTCTGTGCCGGCAAAGTATGTAATCAGCAATATTACACCTGCTTCGCCAGTTGCGGGTCAGAGTTTCAGCGCCACGGTAACGGCACATGATGCGTATAATACTGCGTCTTTGCTTCCGTCGGGTTCTGCTTTCAATTTCAGTACGAATGGAAATGCGGGACCGATTTCAGGAACTGTAAGCGGCACCATAGCTTCCGGCAGCAGTTCCGTGGTAGTGAGTGGAATTATGTTACCTGATCCGGGAACAGGCGTTACCATTACAGCGACGAATACTGGCGGAGTACCGCTTGCGGCTGGTACCAGCGCACCCTTCACGGTGGTGGGTGCGGCAACTAACTTGAAATTTGTGAATGTTACCGCGAGCGGAACCGCGGGCAGCAATCTCCCTGCTTTTACCGTGGAAGCCAGAAGAGCGGATAATAGCGTCGATACTAACTTCAACGGAAGTATTACGATAGCCAAAGCAAGCGGACCGGGAAATATTGGCGGAACTTTAACTAAAGCCGCGGTTGCGGGTGTCGCCAACTTCAATGATATACAGTTCGATGCAGCGGGAACGTACACGATTACGACTACTTCGGGAACGCTCACTTCCGACACGAGTGGCAATATTGTGATTGCTCCGAATCCGGCGAATGCGTATTTTAGAAGTAAAGGTAGCGGAAACTGGAATGCAGCATCAAGTTGGGAAAGCTCTTTTGATGGAATCACGTGGACGAATGCGAGTGTCGTGCCTACTTCGGCGGCAAATACAGTGACGATTACGAGTGGAAAAAATATCACTGTAGTTTCATCCATTACTTTCGATCAGTTAGTCATTGAAAATGGTGGACAACTTTCCGTTAATATCAACATTGGTAAATTAACAATTAATGATGGACCTGGCAATGATGTAGATGTTCAAACTGGTGGTATTTTACAGATATTCTCTACAGGTACCGCTTCAAATATTACTTATTCAGATAAGATTAATTTTATTTCTGCTGCATCTGCAAATATTAGCGGTAAAATATTAGTTGGTGATGGAACTAATTTTATGGGTAGTGGTTATGGTGAGTTTGGTTTTGCACAGGCCGCACAAATTATTTGGAATAATAATGCAGTTTTAGAGTGGAATACTGGTGGCTCTATTCCGGGTTTTGCTGACCAAACATATTTCCCCGGAGCAGCTGTTTCAGAAGTGCCGGTTTTACGACTTACGAAAATTGCTGGAGGAAACGTGGGCGGTGGTCCCACAGTAATCAATGGATTACTGCAGTTGAACGGTGTAAATGTGCTGTGGCAAGGAACAGGTATTAAAACGTTCAGAAATGGTATCGCCGCAATCGGAACCGGAGCGATGAGCGTCAATTCTGGTTCGGCGTCATGGCAAATCGGCAACGGTACTTCAACCGCTTCCGCCGAATTGGGAGGTGCCACTGGCAACTTGACTTTAACCAATGCCAATGGAATTAATATTCTATCTAATTGCTATACAACCTTGACAAGTACTGTAAGTTTTGGAACTGGCACAAAGTTCACGGTAGCATCAGGCGCTACGCTTGACTTTGGATTTGACAGTGGTAATAATCCCTTGGTAATTCAAAGAAATGGTAATGCGAACAGTACAGCCTTCGAACTTAAGGATGGTGGTAATTTAAAAATTTCTTCTCCTCTTGGGATTACAAACGGTACCGGAGTTTATACGGGTAATGTTCAGATTGGATCAACGGCGGCAAATCGGGTTTTCAGTCCCAATGCGACCTATCATTTTGTTGGTAAGACGAATCAGGTGACCGGTAACGGTTTGCCTGCAGCTACGTCCAACAAAACGGTCATTGTGGAATTGGAGGATAATTCCTACCACTTAACTACCGACAACATAAATTATTTTAATACCGGTTATGGTCTGGATATTCGCAAAGGCACTGTTGTCGTTTCCAGCGGGAACGGTTTTGCCGACGGGGGCGGTCAGAGTGCTAATTTAACAATGGCAGCAGGAACGAGATTTATTACAACCCGTCCCGATATTCAACCGGAATTAACAGGAAATTATACGCTTGCCGATAACAGCACCATAGAATTTGCGTACTCAAAACCAAGCGGAAATACTTGGCAATCTATCAGAGGTAGTGCTTCCTTTATCTATCCGCAAATCGAAGTGAGCGGAGCAGATGTTCACCACCGAAGTGCCAATATTAATTTAAAAGCCAATGGACGACTCCTCATTAAAAACGGCGGTATTCTAACGAGTACGGTTGATAGTGAACAGATTGTAAGTGTGGATAATGCCCAACCTGCAACCCTGGAACTGGAAGCCAATGGAATTTTTAGAACGGCATCCGCAGTCGGATTTTACGGGCCTTATGGGGGGTTTGGCAATATTTCCCCAAGTGTACGGAACAATGTCAATTTAAATTTTAATATTGATGGTATAGTAGAATATGCGAGATCAACAGGCAGTCTTCCAAGTACGGCGACGGATGGTAATCAGGCTATTACTGCAATCGCCACCGGTTATCCTGTTTTGCGACTGAATGGAGATGGTATCAAAACCCCGGATTCCAAAAATCTTTTGGTTAATAATCATGTAGATGTAGCTTCTGCGGCGGCAACATTGAATATTCCTGAAACTCCCGAGGACACCGTTTCATATGTGGTTACCGCCAAAAAGGGAATTAAAGTAGTCGCGAACGGAAATGCAATCTTCAAAAACAACGCCCAACTCATGCAGGACGCTGATGCCGTAAATACCGGAGTCATTACCATGGAACGTGAAGCCACCATTCCCGTAAGCACCTTCAACCAGTATGCTTACTGGAGCTCTCCGGTGACCGGTTTGGATTATAAAACTATTTATCCGGGAAAGCCCACGTCTGCGCTCTACCACAAGGAATCTAACAACAAGTTTTATACCTCCAGCGGTGCCTACATCGCCGGGCGCAGTCTGGCGGTGCGGAATCCCATTACCGCAACGGGCAGTCCCACTGTTTTGACGGCGGAGCTGAAAGGAACTCCCTATAATTCCGATCTTAATTATGCTTTAGCGTTTACTGATGCATCGCATGGCTACAATCTAGTAGGAAATCCGTATCCGTCGAACTTGGATATAAATAAACTATATATTCATTCGACCAACTTGGATTCCACGTTTTTATTTTGGGATAATTATGCCAATAGCATCAGCCAGCAGCAAGGGGATAACTATAAAGGTTATGCTTATGCAAAGTATAATGCGGTTTCAGGAGCGGGAGTGAAAGCAACTGGAAGTGCAGGAAATGCGAATGGTGATCCCACAAGTTTATCAGGATTGAAAGAACCTAACAATATTTTAAAAGTTGGACAAGGATTTATGGTAAAAGCAACCGATTCAAACGCCGTACTCGGTTTTAAAAATGATGATCGCCTGACGGCCCAGACTTCTGCTCAATTTTTTGGTAAGACAGCAGTGGATTCTACGTCAAATCGATATTGGGTAGAAATGCTAACTCCTTCTAACTTATTAATGAGCAACGCTATTGTTTATTTTGATAACGGCACGAATGATTTTTCTATAGATGATTCCAAAATGGAAAGTTCCGTTTCGGAGGCAATATTCACCAATGCAGGAGATGAAAAAGTGGTGATCAATGGTAGAAGTGCATTTTCAGACACTGATGTTCTTAAGGTCGGAACCCGTCATTTTACAACTGGCCTGAACCAAATTCGTCTCGGCAATAAAGAAGGCATCTTCGCCTCCTCCCAGCCCATCTACCTTAAAGACAAACTGACCAACACCATCACCAACCTTAGCGAGGGCAGCTACACCTTCGCGGCCGAGGCGGGAGAAAGTACCGGCAGGTTCGAAATTGTGTACAAGCCGGGTGGCGTGCTGGCCACGGATGCGGCGGTTAAGGAATCGATTATTGTTTACCGCGACCGGAATAACTTCCATGTGAAATCGCCGGATAAAAAATTCACAGAACTGCAACTATTTGACGCCGGCGGACGGATGATTTATTCGGCGATGCCGAACGCAGCCGAAGCGGTGATTGACGGCAATGCGCTGCCTAACGGCGTTTACATTTTGAAAATTAACCGAAGCGGAGAAATTTCGGGCAGGAAGATTATCCGGTAACACCGCAGCCTAAGGCATCATCCCAACCTTCAAGATATCCAAAACCTTGAAGGTTTTTTCGTGGGATATCCTCAGTAAAAAATACCTTCTCAAACCTTCAGTCGGGTATAGCCTGTAACCGACGGCACCGTGCTGGTAGTAATTTATAATGAGTTGATCTGATTAGAATTACGTAATTTCTAAAACGGTGATTTCACGCCTTTAAATGCACGCCACCTTCATATATTTGAATGGGTTTTCCGGGGGTTCCTGCGAAATCGCGAACACAAACACACAAATGATGAATAAATTTACTTTTTCCAGCCTTGGAAGAATGCTTTCTGGGCTGCTCTTTACGCTGTTTTTTTCGGTTACGATTTTTGGGCAAACGGTTACAATAGGTAGTGGAACAAATGTCGGCAATAAGCTGCCCGTTGTTCCTTATTCTACTTTCTCCTTTTCGGAACAAATTATACTGAAATCGGAAATCGCGACCACTGGAACAATTTCCAAGATACGATTCTACCGAAATGCCACTGCGATTCCAAATTCTACTAACTGGACGATCTATTTAGGACATACTTCAAAAACGGCATTTGCGAGCAATAGCGACTGGATCCAATCTGGTGCAATGACACAGGTGTTTTCAGGTTCGGTGTCGGCATCGCCAGCCGCCGGATGGATGGAAATCACCTTAACGACACCATTTTTATACAATAATATCGATAATTTGGTAATTGCTATTGACGAAAATGAAGCGTCATTCACCAATACAACAGCGAATTATTGTAGAATTTGGACAACGCCGCTGCCAAATAGGGGAATTTATTACGAAAGTGATTTTACCAATCCGAACCCTGCGACTATAAATCTGACAGGTACCAGAACAACGTACATCAATCAAATACAACTGGAATTTGCAGTACTTTGCTCTGGTGCACCTACAGGAGGAACTGTGACAGTTTCGCCAACTTCAGGGCAGACAGGATCAACCTATGGTGTAAGCGCGACGGGCTACACCACCGGAACTGGCCTTACTTATCAATGGCAGTACAGCGATACAGGTGGAGCACCGTGGACGAACCAAGGCGTAGCAGCAAACTCCTATTCTGCACTTACAGGTATGGTTGCGCCTGCGTTTGGAGTTGTAAGAACTTGGAGATTAGTGGTGACGTGCACCGCATCGGCGTCCAGTGCGAACTCTACAACCGGAACGTTTACAAGCACTTACTGCATGCCGACAACAGCCGGCGGGAATACCTACTATATAAGCAATTTTACAACTACTGGTGCCACCACAAACATTAATAACAGTTCAGGCGGATCCACAACTGGATATCAGGATTTTTCAGGTAGTGTTTCAGGTTCAGCGGTTGAAGGCAGTACTATAAACTACAGTGTTTCTGTTGCGGGTGGCAGTAATTACGGCAGAGCGATTTGGATTGATCTTAATAATAACGGTACTTTCGAAGCGAGCGAACAACTCGTGAGTAGCACCTCTTATTCTAATTCACCGTTAACCGGAAGTTTCACTATCCCGATGGGAACGGCATCTGGTAGTAAAAGAATGCGCGTAGTCGCAACGTATATACCAAATAATCCCAGCAATCCTTGTAGTAATAGTGGTACGGGGGAATACGAAGATTATAGCATAACAATTTTACCTTTATCCCCATGCACAACTCCAACTGCACAACCCACCAATCTAATACTTAACCCAACATCTACCACGATCACGGGAAGTTTTACTGCAGCTTCTCCCGCCCCAAACAGTTATCTGGTTGTCGTTAGTACAAATGCTACTGCACCAATGCCTGTAAATGGAACAACATACACTATTGGCGGAACCTTAGGTGCAGGTTACACTGTTGTGGATACTGATCCACATACTACTTTTACGGCAACCGGTTTATCGCCAAGTACGCTGTATTATGTTTATGTCTTCTCATACAATCATCAGTGTACCGGCGGTCCTCGATACAATTTTACTAATCCATTGACTGCAAGCATAACCACGCTCGCAGTTACCTACTGTCAGCCCACTTCTGAACAACCTCAATATGTTTATATAAATGACGTTAGATTTCTCGGCACATTAAATGACGTGGATAATCTGAATAGTGGGTACAGCGATGGCTATCAAAATTGGACAGCAAGACCTAAAGCAATTCAGGCACAAGGGGAAGGAATTAATGTTTATTACAGGAATATAAGCGATAGTAGAACGGCTCATGTAAAAGCATGGGTGGATTGGAACAAAAATGGGACTTTCGATGCGGGGGAATTAGTATACGACACAGGAGATGTTTCTACGAGTTCAGCAACGTTTGGTTTTATTATTCCGCCAGGTACACCACCTGGTGATTACAGAATAAGAATTAGAAATAATACCTATTATGACACATTTTGGGGACAAACGTTTCCTTATGATTTCAATCCGTGCGAAGATTTTCTTTATTATTATGATCCTTGGTTCGATACATATGAATTTTACGATGGCGAAGCAGAAGATTATTTATTTACGGTAATTTCTTCGTGCGATGCAAATGTTTTAACAGTCACAAATGGAGAAAATTGCGGTCCAGGAACTGTTAATTTATCTGTTACCGGTACTGCAAGTGCTTCCGGTTATAAGTGGTACTCAGCAGAAACTGGTGGAACATTATTGGCAACTACCGCTTCTGGTAACTGGTCTCCTAATATCGCAAGTACAACTATTTACTGGGTTACCGCAATCAGTGGCACATGTGAATCATTAAAACGAACAAAGATAGTTGCGAAAATTAAACCACTTCCCATTGTCAGCTTCACGCCAAACACGCCGACTATTTGTGATGTAAATGAAACACTACAATTATCTGCTGGTGCAGACACAGAAACAATCGAGTTGATAAATGAACATTTTGAAGGTGCTGGATTAGGTGTATTTTCTAATATTAATAATACTCCAAACGGACCTCCATATGACGCTATAACTGTTTGGCAAAAACAGGCAAATACGTACACTCCAAACAATACCGAGGTATGGTCCCCAGCAATTTCGTCCGGAATCAATGGAACCCACTTTGTGATGTCAACTTCCGACGTCAATCCTCCTGGACCTGTACAACAATTTCTAGAACTAACCGCCAGTGTTAATGCAAGCAACATGACAAACTTAATTTTGACATTTGATATGTACTACTCGCATTTTGGTGACCAGGTAAAGGTTCAAGCGAATTCCGGCACGGGATGGACTGATGTTCAGGTATATTCAGCAAGTGTTGGTATTGGGACTAGATTTGCTAATCAAACGGTAAGTTTGTCAGCATTTAATAATGCACCAACGCTAAAAATTAGATTCCAATTTCTTAGCACGTGGGGAGATGGTGTTGCAATAGATAATGTACAATTGACGGGTGTGCGGCCCATGACCGCTTCATTCGCGTGGTCAAATTCAAATCCAATACAATTTTACTCGGATGCGGCAGGTACTATCCCGTACATTTCGGGCGTTCCTGCAACGGTAGTTTACATTAAACCAACTGAAATACAGGCTGAATCCTATGATAGTTGGGCAATTTCGGCCACCGCAACATTAACAAACGGTTGCTCGGCAGTGGGAAATACAACGATAACCAACAACGCCAAGTTCTGGAACACCGCTTCCACCGACTGGAATAGCGCCAACTGGAAGCCAAACACATCAGTTCCGAGTTCCGACAAATGCGTCGTTATCAAAACACCCGTTAATATTTTAGGTTCAACGGACGCGGCGGCCAAAAACGTTCGCATAGAAAGCACCGGCAAATTGAACATTGCCGCGAATGGATCTTTGACGGTTACAGATGCCATCATCAATGAGGCTACCAACGCGGACCTTGTCATCGCTTCCGACGGAAATCTGAAACAGGTCACCGACAGTCCACTGCCTGCCAATTCCGGCTCGGTTACTGCCAAACGTAATATTAAATTCCGCGGTGATGATAGACTGGAGTACAACTATCTGATTTCACCGGTGGTTGGTCAAAGTTTGAAAACTATTTACCCGGGCGTTCCTACAACGGCTACTTACCCGTATGTGCTTTATCATAACGAAGCCACCAACTTTTTCGGAAATTCTTCCGGCGCGTATATTCCGGGTCGGGCGCTGGCGGTTAAGGAGCCCAGTAAAATACATGTAGCTGCCCCCAATCTCGATGCTGAGCTGAAAGGTCCTTTAGCAAACGGAGTTATCAACTTTCCTCTTGCATTTACCGATAACGTGACGCACGGCTATAATCTCGTAGGAAATCCTTACGCTTCGAATATAGACCTTCAAGCATTATATACCTTGAATGGCGGTAGTTTAACCAACCCCAATCAGATAGGCAAGATTATTTCTACTTTCTATTTCTGGGATAATTCTGTGAACAACATATATACTCAGCAAGGAAGCGGCTATAATGGCAGAGCATATGCTGTTTTCAATGCTTATACCAATATTGGAAATGCGGCAGGGCATTTGCTGACGCCCCCACAGGTTCTTGGGCCAAAAGTTCCAAATAAAATTGCTAAAGTTGGGCAAGGCTTTATGGTGCGGGGAACAGCTTCCGGAAACAGTCTGCTTTTCAACAATTCCATCCGGACAATTGACAATACAGGAGCAAATTTCTTCAGCAAATCTGCCGATGCCACTTCCAACCGCTATTGGTTGGAACTGGTTACACCGACAGGTTTGGCCAACAGTATTGCAGTAGTGCATTTTGAAGGAGGGGCCGAAAGCTTTGGAATGGATGATTCTCCATTAAATGTGACCTCATCTGATATGTTATACAGCATTGCCGATGAACATAAACTTCAGATAGAGGGCAGAGCACCTTTCTTAGACACTGCTACGGTAGCTTTAGGGTCAGCACATTTTGTGGCGGCTAACTACACCTTTACTCTGGGGGGCCGAGACGGCATCTTTAAAAACATCCAGCCCATCTACCTAAAAGACAAACTCACTGGCACAATCACCAACCTCAGCGAGGGCGCTTACACTTTTTCAGCCGAAGCCGGCGAAAGCGCCGGCAGGTTCGAGATAGTCTACAAACCGGGAAGCGTGTTGGCGACAGACTCAGCGGTGAAAGAAGAAGTGGTCGTCTATCGCGACGGTCAGAATTTCATACTGAAAGCGAAGACTGACAACATAACGTCGGTCGAAATCTATGATGCCGTCGGTCGAATGATTCGCCGACTCGCACCCAAAAGTATGACAGCGTATCTGGATGCCACGGTGTTGGTGAACGGAACGTATATTCTGAAAATTGAGCAGAACAATAAAACCACAATGAAAAAAATCATTAAATAAAAATTGCGCACACCGTACGCATTATTTAATATATTTGCACAAACTTTGAAAATGAAGAGGTTTATTTACCTTTATATTATATTGATTGGAATCATGGTGCCTGCCCAGCAAAGCGAAAACCGCTTTGAACAGGCGGAGTATAATTACGCTGCGCCCGGTGCTGAAGCAATCCAGGAAGACGGTGCGCAGCCTGAGCCATCTGATGGGGTAACCGAAAAGTGCTGCGGTAACCCTGCCCCACCAACGCCGATCGACGATTATCTGTCCTTATTAATTGTAAGCGCTGTAGGCATTATTGCCTGGCAGGGCTACAAAAAAACCCGTACCGCATGAGCAGAGCAGCTACACTCGACGTAACTTTCAGCACCCTTAAAAAGAGGAATTCCGTGTATAAAACAACGGTGAAACCCATCCTCGACTTCAGCTCAGCGCTTGTCGCACTGCTCCTGTTGAGTCCTGTTTTTGTACTCATCGCCGCATTCCTGAGTGCCAGCCATAAGGGTGGAAATCCCTTTTTCGTCCAAAGCAGACCTGGCAAAAACGGTAAGTTATTTAAGATCATTAAGTTCAAGACCATGAACAGCCGTACAGACATGAACGGAAATCTCCTGCCGGACTATGAGCGACTCACACTGGTGGGCAAAGCCGTCAGGAAAACCTCGCTCGATGAGATTCCGCAACTGATCAACGTGCTGAAAGGCGATATGAGCCTGGTCGGTCCGAGACCACTGTTGCCGGAATACCTCGAATTATATAGTGAGGAACAGATGCGGCGCCACCACGCCAAACCTGGCATCACCGGCTGGGCACAGGTCAATGGACGAAACGCGCTCTCCTGGGAGGAAAAGTTCAGTTATGATCTCGAATATGTCGAAAAGCTGTCACCGGCACTTGACGCAAAAATAATGGCAGTCACCATCCGAAAAGTAATTCAGCGGCATGGCGTGAATGCCAATAATTACATGACGATGGAAGCTTTTAAAGGTAATGTAGCATGATTCTTTATGGGGCAGGAGGCCAGGCAAAAGTAATTTATGACCTCATTCTTTCGAATAGCCAGCTGCTGGATTACCTGGTAGATGATAACCCGCACGATAATTTTCCGCATCATCTTAAAATATACCGGCCCAGCCGCGAACTCATCGAAGGAAGACGCCTGATCATTGCCATTGGTGACAACCGGATACGCGAACAGATCTATGAACAGATCAAAGACTGGTGCGAATTCGAGACCATTCAGCACCCGGGTGTACACGTATCGCGCTTTTCCGAAGTAGGACGCGGAACAGTGATCATGCCGCAAGCCTGCATCAACGCGGATGTGAAAGTGGGCGATCATTGCATCATCAATACAGCCAGCACCATCGAACACGATTGTCTGATAGGTGATTTTGTGCATATTTCGCCCAAAGCGTCGCTTGCCGGCAATATTACGGTGGAAAAAGGAGCACATATTGGCATAGGAGCCTGCATTATCCAGGGCATTACAATAGGAGAGGGAGCGGTAGTCGGTGCCGGATCGGTGGTGCTGAAAGATGTGCCGGCATGGTCAGTAGTAGCCGGCAATCCTTCCAGAATAATAAAAATGAGCGACGCGCCAGCTTTATAATCTCCTGTCTCTCATACATCGAATTTGCCTTTGTACCGCTTACATATACTTCAGATTAAAAAATTTTCATTACCTGTTTTCGCTCTGTGTAAATTTAAGTCTGCCGTAGAGCGTCTGCCCAGGCTTCAAGCCAGCTGATTCGTTCAGATCTTAAACCTGCAATTCTTAAATAAGTTCGTGCCCAATTTCGCAAGGTAAAAACTCCGGATTGATTTATAAATAAGGACAAGTCTTCTATGCACGACATGCAAATGCAATAAGTAGTGATCTCGGTACGTGCTGCTGGATTCATAAGTTTTCAGAAATCTCCTGCAAAACATTTCCTTATTTGCTGGAAAAAGCTAAATTAGCCACACAATAATATGTAAATTTGCAGTTGACGCAATGCAATGATCTGTTACCACTTCTGCGCTATGATTTTTAAAAATAATATTCCGAACGCATGAGTTTTCGCAAGAGTCTGAAGAAAAAAATATACAGCGGAGACAACCTTATGAATATCTCAGATTTTCGCTACCTGCCGCGCTGGGTGATTCTCGCGATTGACCTTTTCTTTATTTCTTGTGCGATTTTCTTTTCCTGCTATCTTATTGAAAAGCTGAGTTTTAGCTCGAGTAAGGTTTTTAATAACCGTTTGCACGTTTACTCGATGATCATCGGCATCAGTCTCTTTTTCATGTATATCTTCCGGACTTACTCCGGTATTATCCGGCACTCAACCTTCATCGATCTTTTTAAACTTTTCCTTGCCACCTTCTGCACCACCGTAGCCGTAGGTTTCATCAGCTTTACCTATTATTTTCTGACGGGCGAAAGGATGATCTATATGTCGATCCCTTTTCTGGCTATATTTTTTGCAACCTCATTCATGCTCCTCTTCTTATTGAGGTTATTTGTAAAAGAATTTTTCCATCTGGTGCGCGAATTCCGCCGAAGCACGCTCCGGAAACGTATCTTAGTTCTGGGCATCGATGAACAGTCGGTGGCAGTGGCACGTGCCATTCTGGATAATCCGTCGCTGCCATATTATGTTGCCGGCTTCATCACACAGCGTCACGACTATCACCGCGCAAAACTTCTCGGAAGACCTATTTTTAGCCGTGATAAGCTTGAACGTAACAGCAAGGATGACCTGCTGATCGACGGTGTACTTCTGATCAAAGAAATAATGGGTAAAGAAGAAATGAACTCATGGGTCAATCTTTTCCTTGAAAAAGACCTGCAGGTGCTTAAGGCACCATCTGTGCAAAAGTTGCGCAATACCGACATGGAAGCATCTATCCGTTCGCTTCAGATTGAGGATTTGCTTAACCGTAAACCGATACGTATTGAGAATGAAGAGTTAAAAACACGCCATTTTGGCAAAACCGTGCTCATTACAGGTGGCGCCGGTTCCATCGGTAGTGAAATAGTACGTCAGGTAGCCGCGCTGGAGCCCGAACTCATTGTTGTCCTAGACCAGGCTGAAACTCCGCTTTACGAAATCGAGATCGAGATGCGCAACCGGTTTCCGATGATTCAGTTTAAATTTGTGCTGGCGGACATCAGTAACCGCCACCGCATCGAACCGCTTTTTCAGAAGTACGAATTCTCGGTGGTGTATCATGCCGCCGCGTACAAACACGTTCCGCTGATCGAAGAGAATCCGCACGAAGCGATATTGGTCAACATTCTTGGCAGTAAAAATCTCGCCACACTCGCGTGCCGGTACAAAGTGAATCATTTCGTCATGATTTCTACCGACAAAGCCGTGAAACCTACCAATGTAATGGGCGCTTCCAAACGTGCTGCCGAACTCTTCGTACAGGCACTGCAAAACACTCCGCACAACGAGACGAAATTTATCACGACACGTTTCGGAAATGTTCTGGGCTCAAACGGTTCCGTAATACCTCATTTCAAGAAACAGATTGAGGCCGGCGGTCCCGTCACCATAACACATCCCGATATTGTGCGTTTCTTCATGACCATTCCGGAAGCGTGCGACCTCGTACTGCAGGCGGGAACCATGGGTCATGGCGGTGAAATATTTGTTTTCGATATGGGTGAACCGGTGAGAATCCTCGATCTTGCCACCCGCATGATCAAGCTTTCGGGCTATGAGCCGCATATTGATATTAAAATAATTTACACAGGCCTCAGACCTGGTGAAAAGCTGTATGAGGAACTCCTCAGTGATGATGCGACCACCTTGCCGACCCACCACGAAAAAATCTTGATTTCCAAGGATTCCGACATGCTCTTTGACGAAATTGAGTGCCTCACAAACCAGATAATCCGTGCGGCGGTGCGCCGGGAGAAGGTGGAGGTAGTGCAGCTTTTAAAAGCAATAGTACCGGAGTTTAAGAGCAACAATTCCATTTACGAAGTCTTGGATAAGTAAGATAGAATTGTATATTTGCAAAATTCGATTTTTTAAATGTTTATAATGAATAAAAATCTGTTTATTTTTTTCATATCCGTAATATCTTTGCTGAGTTCGTGCAGGACTGCTGAGAGACCGAACGAACTAAACTATATGCAGAATGCGGAAGCAATTGCGGAATCTGCAGCTTTTAGTAACCCCGTGACCATACAGAAGGGAGATGAACTGTCGATATTTGTCTCAGCAAAGAACATGGAGGTTGTGCGTCCCTTCAACCAGAATTACTACAATATTCAGACACCGGCTAATGTAGCTGCAGGCGAGGAGGAAAAAAAATACCTGGTAAACTCCGAAGGGGATATTGATTTTCCCGTAATAGGTAAAATCAGAGCTGCAGGAAAGTCGCTTGAAGCTTTTAAAGACGATATTACTTCAAAAATCACGATGTATGTCAAGGAGCCTACAGTTACCGTACGTTTGGCGAATTTTAGAGTGACCGTTCTGGGAGAGGTGAACCGTCCTGGCCAATATAAGATGTCTGACGAGCAGACAACACTGCTTAACGCCATCGGTCTCGCAGGAGACCTGACAGTTTATGGCAAACGCGACAACATCCTGCTGATTCGTAATAATGACGGAAAACTAAGCAAAGAGTTAATTAACCTTTTAGATACGAGTTTTATCAATTCCCCGTACTACCAGCTGAGGCAGGGTGACGTGATATACGTATCTTCAAACGCAACGAAGGAAAAGATATCAAGACAGGATCCTAATACGAACCTGTACCTTGCTATTGCAGGCACCGTGATCGGTTTAGCAGGTATCTTTATCACTATTTTCAAAAACTAAAAATTTAACCGACGATCGATGAGTCAGAACGTAAATACTGAAGTTTCAGCTTCAGGCGATGTGGATATAAATGAGTTGGTGAAACCCTATGTACGAAAGTGGTGGTGGTTTGTACTGTCGGTCATTTTTGTAATTGCACTTGCGGTTTTGTATATAAAAGCCACCGCCCCGGTTTACAAAATAGACTCCACTGTTTTAATTAAAGATGCAAAGAAGTCTGGCGGTAATCTGGGCATGCTTTCGGATTTATCAGGTTTTGGGTCAATGAGTAAAGGCAGCATCGAAAATGAGTTGGAGGTTTTTAAATCAAAAAAACTGATGCTGGATGTGGTGAACCGTCTTGGTATCCAAACATCACTTTACACCTATAAAGGTCTTCGGAAAACAGAACTTTACGGTGAGGACGCGCCCCTTATTATTGACGTTATTTCTGAAAAAGAATACGATGAGCCTATTAAGGATGATGTCAAAATAAAGCTAAATGGTGATAAAATAGAACTTACCTCCGATGATTTTCCTGCAGCTATCGTAGGAGCGATCAATAAAACGATAAGTCTGCCTTATGCCAATATTATGGTTCGCCGTAATAAAGATGCAAATCCTAAGAAGGTTAAAGATCTCGGTGAATTGTATTTTAATTACCGCACCAAAGAAGCGGCAGTAAATGCTTTTCAAAAAGCCGTAGATGTGGAGCTGGTAAACAAGGACGCAACCATAATAGCGTTGTCTTTAGACCATGCACACAGACAAAAAGCCAAGGAACTCATCAATGAGCTGGTGGTTTCCTATAACACTGACGCTATAAAGGACAAGAATTCCGAGTCTAAAAAAACAAAGGATTTTATTGATGAAAGAATTTCTATCATTGCTGACGAACTGGGCGATGTAGAATCTCAGAAAGAAAACTTTAAGCAGTCAAACAACATCACAGATATACCTACAGAGGCGACACTGAATTTAAGCAAAACGGCAGAGCTGCGCCAAAGACAAATGGAAATTGAGACGCAGCTGCAGCTTGCAAATGACCTCATTAGCTACATGTCACGTCTGGACAGGGACCAGACTTTGCCTTCGAGTGTGGGTCTGAACAATCCTACGGCCTCAGCCAGCATTACCGCTTATAACCAGCTTCTGCTGGAGCGAAACAACCTGCTCGAAAGCGCTAGTCCGCAAAACCCTGTGGTGGCAGATCTTACCAAGCAGATCAATAATCTTCGTACGTCTGTAATGGATGTGTTGGTAAAATCCCGCTCGTCGCTGCAGCACTCACTGGGAGAGATACAGGCGGAGGAAAATAGAATTACATCCAAAATAGCAAAGATTCCCGCACAGGAGAAAATGTTCCGCAGTATTGAAAGACAGCAGGAACTGAAGGAAAATCTATATCTTTTGTTATTAGAAAAAAGAGAGGAAACAGCTATTAATCTGGCAATGACAGCACCAAAAGCCCGGGTTGTAGATTATGCTTTTTCATCTGCAAAGCCTGTGGCGCCGAAAAAACTCGTGATTTTGCCCGCGGCGTTATTACTGGGATTGCTGCTACCATTCGCTTATATCTACTTACGTTCGGTATTCAATAATAAGATTAACTCCAAACATGATCTTGAGCGCCTTTCAAAGGCTCCAATTATTGGTGAGCTTCCAAGGGTAGAAAAAGGCCAGAGCGATATCGTACAGCTAAATGATCTTTCACCGATGGCTGAAGCCTTCCGTATTGTGATCACGAATTTGAATTTCATGCTACCTAAATTGCCGACCGGAAGAGTCGTGTTCGTCACATCCACCATCAAAGGTGAAGGAAAAACCTTTACGTCCGTGAATCTCGCTCTTACTTTAGCCTCCCCGAAAAATAAAGTGATCATTATTGGTGCAGACATCCGGAATCCGCAGCTGCAGCGTTATGATGTGTCTAAAAAGGGCTCGGATGGTCTTACAGAATTTTTGTATAAAGAAGACGAGACTATTGCTGATATAGTGCATACATCCCCGTTCAACAAATATCTGGACATTATTTACTCCGGAAGCATCCCGCCGAATCCGGCAGAACTGCTTGCCAACGGACGCTACCAGTTGCTGATTGACCGTCTCCGTCTTGAATATGATTATATCATCGTAGACACCGCTCCGCTGATGCTCGTTACAGATACTCTTCTTTCTTCCGATATGGCGGACGCAACTATCTATGTGACGCGGTCAACATTTACCGAGAAACCACTGATCCAGTTTGCTAATAAGCAGATTGAGGCTGGGAATATTAAAAATGCAGCTTTTGTACTTAATGATGTTTCAAGGGAATATTTTGGGTACGGCAACAAGTATGGCTATGGCTATTTCGCGGAAGAAAAAAACTTTTGGCAAAGGCTGAGAGACAGGTTTTAAAGAAAAACACTTGTTAACATGAAGGTTAGAAGTGTTAAAACCAATTACATACTGAACATCATACGTGCGGCATCTTACGCGACAATTACCATCGTTACGATGCCGCACATCAATACTACTTTGGGACCCACCAATGTAGGTAAAGTGGAATATGTAAATACCATCATTACCTATTTTGTCCTGTTTTCGGCGCTTGGTATTCCCGTGTACGGCATCCGTGAGATCGCACGTGTGCGAAATGATAAGCGGATGCGCGATAAAACCGTTGTGGAGCTGCTGCTGATACTAAGTTTTACTACGATTATCTCCTATCTGCTGTTGTTCGGTGTGCTATATCAGCTCGATTTTTTCTCAGACTACCGCGATTTGCTTTTATTAATGAGTGTAACCATTCTTCTGACCAATCTCGGTGCCGAATGGTATTTTCAGGGGATTGAAGATCAGTTGTATATTACAGTCCGGTACGTAGGTGTGCGTATTGTATCGCTCATCCTGCTGTTTCTGTTGGTGAAAAGCGAAGATGATTATCTGTTTTATGCACTTACGCTTGTTGTGACGGTCTGCGGTTCTAATATTTTTAATATTTATTATTTGCTGAAAAATATAAACTTCAGACAGGTTTTTGAGGATAAAATAGATTTCCGGCGTCATTTTAAGCCGGTTATGACCATTTTTGTCGCGGCCGTCTCGGTGAATATATATCTGCAGCTCGACAATTTTCTGATAAGTACGATTGCGGGTGATAAATATTTAGGATACTATTCCGTGTCGAATAAACTGATTCGCTTTATTATAACTTTTGTAACTATTGTAGGAATGGTCATGTTGCCACGACTGTCTAACCTATATGATGCAGATCGGAATCAATACTACGAATACCTGCGCAAGTCTTTCGTGATGATGTTGCTTATGGCAATTCCGTCCACTATTACATTTTTGCTTTTCGCACCCTCGATTATTTCGCTATTCGCGGGAGGTGCGTTCGTTCCCTCCATACTTACAATGCAGATCCTTTCGCCGCTTTGCATTATAGTTGCCACGGCCTATTTTATCGGCTATCTGTTCCTGTATACGCAAAACCGAGAAAACGTTTACACGCGTGCGGTGGTTTTTTCTGCGCTGTTCAGCGTCGCGGTAAACTTTTTTGCGATTCACTATTTTCAGCAGAATGGTGCTGCGGTGGTGTCGGTTCTTGCAGAGTTCCTGGCGATTGTAATTATGTTTTTATCTGCGCGAAAAGATCTTCACAAACTGCATATCTTTGATAAGAACTTTGGTAAAATTGTAATTGTAGCGATCTGCTGTCTGCTTATCTGCGGCGTCATCAGTTTCAATGCCACGCCCGTGCATCTTTTTACAAAGGTTGGACTGATTCTTTCACCGTACGTCATTTTTTATATATTACTGTATATCAGTCGAGAGAAGTTAACATTAGAACTTGCGACTGTGGCTGGCAACAAAATTAAAAATTTAAGGTCTTAAGAATGATATCCATCCTGTGTCTCATATTCGGCGTTATCCTACTTGCAGTTGTTTTTCCAAGCAGAAGCAGTAAGATCACGAATGCACTGTATGTGATCATAGGTGTTCTTTTGGCAGTGGTTGCGGCCTTCCGTCCGCCAAACAGTGACCGTGATTATTTGATTTACAAGTACTATTGGGATACACGTTTCTTTTTTGACGTAGAATATTCCTTCATCATTATCAAGACGGTTCTGAAAGAATTTTTCGGTTTTCCGGTTCTTTCTCTTTTCATCGTTTATGCCATCGCAGGCGTATTCGTAAAGCTGCAGGGCATTAAAACGCTTTCTACGACGCTGTTCCTGAGTCTGCTTGTTTACGTCGGAAACTATTATCTGGTGCATGAACTTACCCAGATCCGGGCGGGCGTTGCGGCCGGTATTTTTCTCATTTCAATAAAGTATATCTATGAGCGGCGCTTTTGGCCATTTTTCCTCCTCATTTTATTGGCAGGATTCTTCCACTATTCCGCTTTTATGGCTTTGCCACTGTACCTGCTAACCCCTACCCAAAAATACCTTAAAGTATATGCCGCTATTATCCCAATCGGCATTATTCTGTTTTTCCTTGGGGTAGATGTAATCGCAAACGTACCGATTCCTTACGTACAGTCCAGGATTGAAATGTATAAACTCATGCGCGATAGCGGTATTGACGATGCTGAAGCTTTCAATGTATTCAGTATGAGTTTTCTCACGAAGATTTCGATTTTTTTTATGCTTTATTTTAACCGTGTAAAATTATTTGATGAAAACAAGTATGCTTATCTGTTGCTTAAGATATATGCAATTTCACTTTTCGTTTTTCCACTGCTTGCAGAAATCCCCGCATTTTCTTACCGTGTGCAGTCGCTCTTCGGCGTTGTAGATATTATTTTAGTTCCGCTTCTGGCCACGCTTTTCCGTCACAGGCTCGTGGGC
>JAEZYN010000095.1 GCA_023419095.1 Bacteroidota bacterium
GGCCGAACTAAAGACCATTCTGAAGATTTCAGGTGAAACTTATAAAGCAAAAGAAGAAGAAGATGAGCACCACTAAAAAAATATTTGGCATCTATGCAGACGATGATGATCTGCTGAATGGAGTACACGCCTTCAATGACAAGGGTATCGCAATTGGTGAAGTCTATACGCCTTTCCCTGTACATGGTCTTGATAAAGCTTTAGGACTTAAGAAAACAAGAATTTCTGATGCTGCTTTTATCTACGCTGTATATGGTGTGACGATCGGTGCTTTGGTGACTTACTATACCATGAACCATGACTGGCCGATGAACATCGGTGGAAAACCAGCTTTTTCGTGGGCTGAAAACATGCCGGCGTTCGTAGTGCCAATGTTTGAACTTATGGTTTTCTGTGCGGCTCACCTCATGTCGCTCACCTTTTTGTTCCGTAATAAAATGTATCCCGGCTGCCCGCCGCAGAATCCTGATCCACGAACGACAGACGATAAGTTCATGATCGAACTGGTAAGTGACAATGTGGAAGCGGTAAAGCAGATCCTCGTAGATACCGGAGTAGAAGAGATTACGGTGAAGGATGTGTAAGTGATTGCCTGGAAGGTATCATTATTAAAAAAAAAAATTGTCCGAACATGACAAAGAATATATTTAAAATTACAGCAATCGTAGGTTTTGCAGCTTTGGCACTCAGCTCTTGCAGCAAAGAAAATCCGCCGTTGGTTTATTTTCCCGATATGTATTTTCCGGTAGCATATGACCCGCTGATGAAAGCTAAAGATGCTTATACTGACCGCGAAAACGAGATCCCGGCCTTTGTAAAGAATGGTGGCGCCACAGGTCTTCGTCCGGTTGACGGAACGGTTGCTCAGAATGCTGACGGCGTAGTGTCACCTGCAGCCAATTCAGGTATGACAGTGGATATGTACAATGCCGGTTACGATGCTTCGAAACAGATTACTACCTCGCCATTACAGGCCGGAAACCAGCAGAAAGATATAGAGCGCGGAAAAGTACTCTTCAATCAGACGTGCGCGGCATGCCACGGCACCGGAGGTGACGGTCAGGGACCGATAGTTGCCAGTGGAGCGTACAGCGGTGTTCCGAATTATAAAGACCGTGAACTTACAGTAGCGTCAGTTCAGTACGTGATTAAACATGGCCGAAATGCGATGGGATCTTATGCCGGGCAACTGAAACCCGGTGACCAGTGGAGAGTTGCAATGTATGTAATGAACGAGTTTAAAGGTGGCTTAGCCTCAGCATCCCCAGCAGTAGCAGGTACTACGACCTCTACACCGGGCGCCGCCGCGGCACTTACGGAAACACCTGCTCCCGGAGCCGGATCACCAGCACCTACCGCGCAGCAAGGCGCAGGAAATGCATCTACAAATCCTAAAAAATAAAAAGATTTACAATGTATAGTTTTTCACCTAAATTGAGATTATATTCCTTCATATTCATCGCGCTAGGATTAGTGCTTTTTGGTGCGGGTTATTTCCTGAACAAAGGAATTGATGATACACGTATAGAACACATGATGGAAGCTGTGCACGCAGGCGGCAACCATGCACCTACGCATTCCAGCGAGCTTGTGGGTCCGCAAGACCATCAGGCACATCTGGATCATGCTAAACTTCAGGTGGGCAACCAGCCATTGGCTGCTATCCATATTGTAGCCGTGTTCCTTTTTGCACTCAGCTGCTGCGCACTTTTCTTTTACTGTATTCAGAACGCGGCGCACGCTGGTTGGTCTATAATCATCCTCAGAGTGATGGAGGCTATCGCTTCTTTCATTCCTTGGGCGGGTGCTATCTTAATTATTTTAATGGTACTGAATGTGACCCATTTCGGTCACCTCTTCCACTGGATGGATCCTGAACTCACCACGCCAGGAGATCCACATTTCGATCCGATTCTGTACGAAAAACAAACCTTCCTAAATATTCCGTTCTATGCTGTCCGTACTTTAATTTATGTTCTTGGTGCTTCATTCTTCGCCTGGAAACTGAAAAGTTTGTCTAAGCGCGTAGATGAGACCAAAGACCGTAAAGTATACGCCAGCTACTATAACTGGAGTGTTGGTTACATCGCATTTTTCGGCTTCGCAACTGCTGCGTGGGCTTGGGATTGGTTGATGTCTATCGATCCGCACTGGTATTCTACGATGTATATTTGGTATGCAATGGTAAGCTGTCTTGCTTCTGCGATTGCCGCAATCATTCTGATCAGTGTTTATTTAAAGAAAAAAGGTGTTTTACCTCAGTTCAATGATAATCATCTGCACGATTTAGGGGTTTACCTTTTCGCGAGCAGCATGCTTTGGACATATACCTGGTTCTGTCAGTTCATGTTATACTGGTATGCAAACATTCCGGAGGAAGTGAATTATTTCTTTGGTAGATTTAAATATTACTCGCCAACTTTCCTGCCGATGCTTATCCTGAATTTCCTTATTCCGTTGCTGGTTTTGGTAAGTTCGAGCATTAAGAGAAATTATAAAGTAGTTACCACGGTAGCAGTAATTGTTCTTGTAGGTCACTGGCTGGATTATTTTAATATGATCATGCCGGGAACGGTAGGTCCATTCTGGAAGACACCAGAAGTACTTTTGCTCAATCTGGGTGCTGTACTTTTTGGAGTTGGTTTGTTTGTATTCGTAGTTCTTACGGCACTTTCCAAACTAAAACTTATACCGGAAGGAAATCCATTCGTGAAAGAATCAAAAATTTATGAATATCCATTTTAATTTTCTGCGCTGACCCGCAATCTAATATATCCCGGCCTATGTCGGGATTTTTTTTAAATTTGTAGAAATCACTGGTTATGAATCGTTTACTTTTCCTGGTTTTATTTTCCTTTTTGCTGGTTGCATGCAAAAAAGATTCGGTAGATGCCACTACCACGCGTTCTTTTCAGTCCAGCATCAATGACATGACGTCAAGCCTGAGCACGCTGCAGCAGGTAAAGTTTAATGAAGCGCTTTACATTCTGAAAACATTTGGCGTGGAAGCTGAAGGTGATATTAATGAATTGAATGCGCTTGGAAAACTGATTAACGGCATGAAGGTTCCGCAAATTTTCTCGCTGGCTGATCAGGTTGCCCAGAAAAATGGAATCGACTGGTCAAGTACCGGCCCGCCGTCATTAGGTGAGATGAATATTTTCGGTGAAGAGCAGGCTAAGGAATCAGATCCGAATGATATTTCCGCCAGTTCACTTGGTCTTACAGTCACTCCTACTGCGCAGGACAGTATTTTAGGTCCCAAATCATTGCAAATTGTACCAAGGCTGCTTGACACACGCGGAAATCCGATTACGTTTTCAGGTGCTGCTCTGGAAGTGACCCTGGAAGTCTTCAGTGCCGGAAACAGAGTTTTGACATCGAAAAATTTAATGACCGACAATAATTTTAAAGGTTTCAGTTTAAGGTTTGCATCACTTCCAGCCGAGAAAATTACTGACGGAAAAATAGACATCACGGTATCTGCAAGAACGGCGAAAAAAACCTTTAAAATGTCCAAAATAGGCGTGACGGTAAATCAAAGAGCGTTATTGATGCCGGCCGGAACACCTTCCGAAACTACAGATCCTGCAACCACAGATCCCGGCACAGACGTCACTGGCGAAACGCCTGCTGGTACAGATGCTGCACCTGCGGCTCCGGTTGGAGATCCAAAGGCGAGCGTGACAAGATTTTTGAACAGTCTGAGTGCACAGAATCTGCGTGGAGCCTACGACACAGCAGATAACCCTGCGTGGGGCTCATACGAAAGCTTCTCAAATCCTACATCAGGTTTTGGTGCAGTGAAAAGCATTAACGTAAAAAACATCAGTACTACAAATACCGCAGCAGGAAATGCTAGTGTAGATGCAACATACGATGTGACGGATAAAAGCGGGAAAACCACGGCACTGAAGGTGACTTTCGGCCTGAAGAATGTCAATGGCGAATGGAAAATTTCAAGCTATAAAATCAATTAAAATGAGTAAACCAAACCTCGCGAAACGTCTGGAGGAAACCATAGAAAATATCCCGGATTTTCCCAAAGAAGGCATTCAGTTCAAGGACATAACGCCAATCTTTTTGAAACCAGATTTGTACGAGGATATCATCGCCGAGTTTGTAAACTTCAGCCGTGGCAAAATTGATGCAGTATGCGGAATCGAAAGTCGAGGTTATCTGTTTGGTATTGCAATTGCCGTTGCGCTTGAAGTTCCTTTTGTTCTGATCCGCAAAGCCGGCAAGTTGCCGCCGCCTTTTGTAGCCGAAAAATATGACCTCGAATATGGTTCCGCTGAAATCGAGATGCGGAAAGGCCAGATCAAAGCCGGGCAGCGCATTCTCATCCACGACGATTTGCTCGCAACGGGCGGTACCACGGAAGCTGCCGCAAAACTTGTCGAAAAGCAGGGTGCGGAAGTTTCGCAGTTCAGTTTTCTCATTGGCCTGAAAGATCTTCAGGGTGCAAAACGACTTAAAGATTTCAATGCTGAAATTTTCACTATCATCGAATATTAATCCACAAATCATTAGAATTATTTAAATAAAAGCCGCAGATTTTTAAGCAGAATGTTTTTTAAACCAATATTTTGTATATCCTGCGAAAACCGTTAAATTTGCACTTCAATTTTTAAAACTATTATGGCAAAGCATACAACGCAAACTAAAAATACGCTTGAAGGGAAGGAAACCGTAGAAGTCTTCAAGGATCTGGACCGAGGCGCACTGGATACTGAAAGATTCATCGAGAAGCACGCGAAAAAACTTGCTTTGATTTTCGTATTCCTCGTAGCGGCTGTGCTAGGCTATTTTGCCTACGAGCAGTTTTATGTGGAGCCAAGAAACGAAGAAGCAACTTTGAGCTATCTCGCGGCGCAAAAGAATCTGGCCGATGGTAAACTCGATTTGGCATTGGGTGGAAAAACCGCTGCTAATCCGGGTTACTTGGGAACCTACAAAGACTTTTCGGATACTAAAGTTGGAAAACTTTCTGCTTATAACGCAGGTTTGCTAAAATTTAAAGAAGGGAAATATCAGGAAGCCTACGATTTGCTTGATAAGTTTTCATCTAAAAATGATGTCCTGATGGCTTTGAAATTTGGCGCGATGGCTGATGCCCAACTTAATTTAAATAAAAGTGATGACGCTTTAAGTCTTTTAGACAAGGCAACTTCGGCGTCAGACGATCCGTATACCTCATATTATTTTACGCGAAAAGCAGGTCTTGTAGCTTTAGCTTTAAAGAAAAAAAGTGAGGCGAAAAAATATTTCTCATCTATTGACGAAAAGTACCAGGATTACGATAACGGCATGTCTGATGCCTATATCGAAATGGTGAAATACTACTAAAACTGAAACAATGGCCACGGTAAATCTTTCCGATTACAAACCATTACAAATTGATGATGCCGGTTCTTTCAGAATTGGCATTGTTTTTTCGGAGTGGAATGATTTTGTAACCCATAACCTGCGCGATGCTGCCCTGCAGATCCTTCAAAAGGAAGGTGTATTAGAACACAATATCACTGTTTACAAGGTTCCGGGCGCATTTGAACTTAGCTATGCTTCAATGCAGCTTTGCAAGGAAAATACATTTGATGCGGTAATTTCCATTGGCTGCGTCATTCGCGGAGAAACTCCGCATTTTGATTTTGTGTGTTCGGCGGTGGCGCAGGGCATCAAAGACTGCAACATCCTTACAGATGTCCCGACGATCTTTTGTGTGCTGACCGATGATACAAAAGAGCAGTCTGTTGCGCGCAGTGGTGGCGATCTCGGGAATAAAGGCGTCGAGGCTGCTGTCACCGCATTGCAGATGATTGATTTTAAACGGAAACTATCGGGCAAATCCGGTCGTATTGGGTTTACCAGTTAAATTTTTTATTGATTGAAGAACGCCATCGTAATACCGTGCTATAATGAATCTACGCGTTTGCCTGTGGCAGAATATGCGGGTTTCCTGCAGAATGATGATTCTTGTCGGCTGGTGTTTGTAAATGACGGTTCTACAGATGATACGCTGGTGGTTCTGCAAAACCTGCAGTCGCAATTTCCGGAAAGTGTTGAGATTGTTGATCTGAAGCAAAATGAAGGGAAAGCAGCTGCGGTGCGTGCCGGCGTGTTGAATTGCCTTAAAAACGATTTCGAAAAAATCGGTTATCTGGACGCAGATCTGGCTACTTCGCTGCAAGAATGGAAAACCATTTCCGAACATGTTTCAGGAGAGGTAGTTTTCGCATTCGGCGCCAGAATCTCAAAGATTGACAATCATATTTCGCGGAAAAAATACCGCCATTACGTAGGTCGCGTAATTGCCACCTTCATATCCGAAGCGCTTGGTTTCGCAGTGTACGATACGCAGTGTGGCTGTAAAGTTTTGCGCGCAGATGTGGCGCGGGAAGTTTTTGCAGAGGGTTTCCTTTCACGCTGGCTTTTTGATGTCGAGATATTTTTCAGAATAAAAAATAAGTTTGGCGCAAAAAGCATGTCGCGGGTTTGTCGTGAAATTCCCCTTCAGCGCTGGCAGGATGTGGCTGAATCTAAGGTAAAGTTCACCTATTTTTTTAGGCTATGGACAGACCTTTTTTTAATTGCTAAAAAATACCGCAATGCACAAAAGTGAATTTTATAAGCATCCGAATTTCTATAGAATAGCGTTGGCAGCGATGATTGTCGCCCGGCTTCTTCTCAATGCGCTTATTCCGCTGATGGACCAGACCGAAGCGCGCTATGCGGAAATAGCACGGTTAATGGCCGAAACCGGTAACTGGATCACGCCACAGATAGATTATCACACTCCGTTTTGGGCAAAACCGCCCTTATCTACCTGGCTTTCGGCGATTTCAATAAAAATTTTTGGAGTCAACGAGTTTGCGGTAAGATTTCCGGCATTTGCAATCTCACTTTTGCTTCTTTGGCTGATGAAACCGTTTGCTGTACGGGCGAACGTACCTTTACTTCTTCCTGCTTTTATACTTTTCACATTGCCCGAATTCCTTCTCCACGTCGGTGTAGTTTCTACGGACATGACGCTTCTTTTATCGGTTACACTGATGATGGTTTCATTTTGGGAGACTATGAATGGCGGGAAAAGAATCTGGCGTTATCTCTTTTTTGTCGCTGTTGGTTTAGGATTTTTAGCTAAAGGTCCTATCGTACTTCTGTTGACAGGTCCGCCGCTTTTTGCGTGGGCACTTTGGTTTAAAAATTTAAAGAAAGTGCTGTTTTCATTTCCGTGGCTGATCGGGATTGTGATTGTATTTGTTGTAGCTTTTCCCTGGTATTATCTGGCTGAAAAAACGACGCCCGGCTTCCTTGAATACTTTTTTGTCGGCGAACATTATAAACGTTTTTTTGACGCTTCGTGGACAGGTGACAAATATGGCTTCCCAAAAATCCAGCCTTTTGGAATCATCTGGGTTTTCCTCTTTTCACTGGCGCTGCCGTGGATATTGTTTTTTGCTAATAAATTAGTCAGAGAGCCGAAAATTATTTTAAGAGACAGATGGCTGCTTTTCCTGGCACTTTGGGTACTTTGGACGCCATTATTCTTTACTTCATCCAAAAGTCTCATTCATACCTATATTCTTCCGTGCTGTTTTCCGCTGGCACTGTTTGTTACAACTTATTGGGAAAATATTAAAAATAAAAAAGTATACATCTATTCTGCACTCGTTCTTCCGGTACTTTCCGTTGTCATTATTCTGCTCGCATTAGTTCCGGGTATATTTGAAAATAATACAAACACAGACAAGTACATTTTGGAAGATTATAAGGGTGAAAATCTGTTCTATCTTTCAGAAAAAACCTATTCAAGCCAGTTCTACAGCAAAGGCCGCGTGAAAACAATTCCGGCCGAAAAACTCGACAGTCTTAAAACAAACAGTCAGGACTTTCTGGTGCTTGTCCGTAAACGTGACAGCGCTTCACTTCCGGCGTCGGCTGATTTAGTAAAAATTCGCGAAAGCCGCAAAAGCCTGCTGTACGGGCGTCCATAGTTATTTTTAAATTCTTTACGCACACTACTTTTCCTGTTCAGATTGTAGGGTATATTTTTTGCAGACTGCAATTCAAAAAATAAACTATTATGAAATGGACAAGTAACCGAAGCGGCAATGTAGATGACCGGCGCGGCACAGGCGGTGGCGGCGGAATGCTGGTAGGCGGCGGCCTCGGCACAATGATTATCGCAGCCATTATTTTCTTTCTTGGCGGTGACCCTTCTGCAATTTTATCTAATGGTGGCGGCGGAACCGCTCCGCAAACCGAACAGCGCGATCTGACCGCAGACGAACTTAAAGTACGGGATTTTGTCGAGATGATCACCTTCGAAAATGAGCGTACGTGGGAAAAAATATTTCAGGAAAACGGAATGCAGTATCAACCCGCGAAAGTAGTAATGTTTGAGCAGATAACGCAATCCGGCTGTGGTACGGCGCAGGCCGCCATGGGACCATTCTATTGTCCCGCAGACCAAACGGTTTACATGGATATGAGTTTTTTCAACGAATTGGAACAAAGATTCGGTGCACAGGTTACAGAATTTTCGGTAGCGTATGTGATGGCACACGAAATGGGTCACCACGTGCAGAATTTGCTCGGAACCTTGCAGAAAACCGATCAGTTACGTCGCAGCGGACGATATTCGGAAGCAGAAATGAACCGCGTTTCTGTTGCAACGGAACTTCAGGCTGATTTTTATGCCGGACTTTGGGCCAAATACACAGACAACCGCGAGAAATTTTTAGAACCTGGCGATCTTGAAGCCGCGATCTCTGCCGCCGAAGCTGTTGGTGACGACAATATTCAGAAACGCTCGCAGGGATATGTGAATCAGGAAGGATTTACTCACGGAAGTTCCGCACAGCGTAAAGAATGGTTTATGAAAGGTTATAATACCGGTGATATCCGCCAAGGCGATACTTTTAACGCATTACTAAATTAAGAATAAACATATTATTAAAGAATAAAAGCTGGAAAATTTTTTCCAGCTTTGATATTTTATAGATTTAAATTTATCTCCAGCCGCCGCCTAGCGCCTGATACAGTTCTATGCCCGCCCGCATTTTGTTGTACTCAGCATTGGAAATATTCAGTTCAGCGTTTAAGGAATTTACCGAAGCGTTTAAAACTTCAAGATAATTCGCCATACCATAATTGACTAGTTCCTGAGAATATTCCACCGAATTTTGGTATGCCGCAAGTTCGCGTCGTTTCAGATCAATGAATTGGTCCTGCGCTTCGTAAACTTTTAAAGCATCGGAAACTTCACGTCCGGCCTGCAGTACAGTTCGGCGGAAGTTCAGGTAGGCGCTTTCTCGGTTGGCTAAACTTACCTCATAATTTGTTCTGATCTGTCTTTTATTTAAAATCGGCTGCGTAAGTCCCCCCACCACGGTGGCAAATAAAGAATTTGTACTGAAGAGATTATCGATGGACAAACTCTGAAGTCCGCCGCTGCCGGTGATACGGAGTGTCGGGTAAAACTGCGCTTTTGCGGCATTTGTCAATTCAAATGCGGAAATTAAGTTATACTCCGATGCACGCACGTCAGGCCTGTTGGCCAGCAGGTTTGCCGGAAAGCCGAGTTTGTAATCTGCCGGCATCTTTTGCTGTTCAAGCGTTGATCTTTCAATCCTTTGGGAAGGTATGGCAAGCAGATAGCTCATCGCGTTTTCTAAAAGTTCAATCTGGGTATTGGTGTCAATCAGCAACGATTCTGCGTTGAAGACCAGCGCTTCACTTTGCTGCACCGCAACTTCCGTGAGTGTACCTGATTCTTTCAGCGCGCGGGTTGTTTCCAGATTTTTTCGCCGCAAAGAAATCGTCTCATTAATGATGCGTTTTTGCTCATCGAAAGTAAGTAGTTGGTAATAAGCCGAAGCTATTGCAGCCACCAGATCGCTCTTCACAGCCTGATGCGTCGCCACAGAACCAAAATATTCTGCGGCACGCGCTTTTTCCTCGGCCTTCATACGGCCCCAAATATCCAGGTCCAGTGAAATATCGCCACTAAGGTCGAAAATATCATTGTAACGACGTGTCCCGCCGCCCAATTGGCCCAGCTGAGTATTCAGCGACTGAGTCTGGAAGGTATATGAAGGACCTACAGCAACAGTTGGCTGATAGGCCGCCTTACTTTGTTTTAAATAGGCCTCGGCCCGCACGATATTCTGCAATGCCAAACGGATGTCCAGGTTGTTCTCCAAACCCTGCTGAATATGTCGCTGCAAAACGGGATCGGTAAAGATTTCACGCCAGGAAACGGTTGCAATGCTCGCAGAATCCTGTGGCAGCTTGTCTGTGCGGAAAAGGTTTTCATCTACCGCATCCGTGGGCCGTTCGTAAGTCTGACGCGCCGCGCAGGAGGTCAGCAAAATCAATGTGCCAACCAGCCAAAGCATATTTTTTATACGGAACTTATCTTTCATTTTTTTACTTTTAATTGATGAGGCCGGGTTTAAAATTATTCCGCTAAATGAATTTCTTTGGTTTTAAGCGGTTTCACTTTTTCCTGCAGCCATTGGAAGATGACGAAAAGAACCGGAATCGCAAGCAACCCGAAAAAGGTTCCGATCAAAAGCCCGGCAGCGGCACCTGTACCGATCGATCTGTTACCAACCGAACCAATTCCCGAAGCGAATACAAGCGGCAACATTCCGAAAATAAACGCGAACGATGTCATCAGGATCGGACGGAGGCGCGCTTTGGCGGCATTTATTGCTGCCATTGAAAGGCTTTCACCGTGATGGCGCCGCTGTACGGCAAATTCAACGATTAGAATGGCGTTTTTAGCTAAAAGTCCCACAAGCATGATCAAAGCGATCTGGAAATAAATATTGTTCTCCAACCCGGCAATCTTCTGTCCGAAATAAGCGCCGAAAACACCTAAAGGCAATGAAATAATCACAGCTAACGGAAGAAGGAAACTTTCATATTGTGCAGCAAGGATAAAGTACACAAACACCAAACTTAAAAGGAAAATAACCGCGGTTTGAGATCCCGCACTCAATTCCTCTTTTGAAAGTCCGGTGAATTCTACAACATAATCGGCCGGCAGATGTTCTGCTGCAACCTCCTGCACCGCGCGTATGGCATCACCGGTAGAATATCCCGGATTATTGGAGCCTGAAAGCGAAACCGAAGTAAACAGGTTGTAGCGTTCTACAGATTTAGGTCCGAAACTTTTTTCCATCGTCACAAACTGTGAAATTGGAGCCATCTGCCCCGATGCGGTCTTCACAAAAATACTGCTCAGATCGGAAGGTTCATTTCTCGCATCCGGAAAAGCCTGCACCATCACACGGAACTGCTTGCCGTACTTGGTGAAATCAGCCGCATACACACCGCCGATGTAACCTTGCATCGTACTTAAAATATCAGAAACTGAAACACCGGTTTCCTTTGCGCGCGGAACATCGATTACCATTTCGTATTGCGGATAATTGGTGTTAAATGAGGTTTGCGCAAACTGAATTTCGGGTCTTTCCATCAATGCGCCCAAATATCCGCGTGCGGCATCATCAAGCTGTTTGAGGTTTCCGCCGGATTTATCCAAAAGAACTGCTGAAAAACCGTCGCTGCTGCCAAAACCCGGAATACTCGGCGGCGAAAAGAATACAATTTTCGCGTCAGGATATTTTCCGGCCAGACCGAACAGTCTTTTTGTAATAGCATCCACCGATTGGTCGTCTTCTTTCGCACGTTCGTCAAAAGGTTTCAACCGGATAAACGCCTGTCCTGCATTCGACCCGCTTCCGGACATAAAGCCGCGGCTTGCGGTGAATGTTACGTTTGCTACACCCGGAATTTTTCTGGCTTCATCCTGAAGATCCTTAAGCACGTTATAGGTTCTTTCCATCGAGGCGCCTGGCGGAAGTGCCACGTCTGTAAAGATGATTCCGCGGTCTTCTTTCGGTACAAATCCTGAAGGCATATTTGCATTTGACCACCAGAAAAAGAGCCCGCCAACTGCAAAAATAACGAGTGTCGCCCACTTGTGACGCAGCAGAAAAACGAAAAAGCGGCCGTAACGGTCGGTAGCAGATTTAAAGGCAACATTAAATTTATAGAAAAACTTCTGCAGCCAGTTCATCTGAGAATATTTCTTGTGATGGGCGGCGTTCGGTTTTAAAAATAATGCGCAAAGCATCGGACTTAAAGTCAATGCATTCACCGCGGAAATAAGAATCGCAACAATCAGAGTAATACCAAACTGCTGATAAAAGACACCCGTAGGACCCGTAATGAAAGTAACAGGAATGAAAACCGCGGCCATTACTAATGTAATCGAGATAATCGCGCCGGTAATTTCGTCCATTGCGCTGATGGTTGCCTTTTTCGCATCCGAAAATCCGTTCTCCATTTTGGCGTGAACTGCTTCTACCACCACGATGGCGTCATCTACCACGATACCGATCGCGAGTACAAGTGCGAAAAGAGTAAGCAGGTTTAAGGAATAACCAAGAAGGTTAAGGAAAAAGAACGATCCCACAATTGAAACCGGAACCGCAATGGCCGGAATAAGTGTTGAACGTAAATCCTGAAGGAAAATATAAACAACCAAAAAGACGAGTATAAATGCTTCAAGTAAAGTGGTTACCACCTTTCCGATCGATGCTTCCAGGAAGTCATTGGTGTCAAAGTTTATGGTATAGCCGACACCTTCGGGCATGGTTTTTTGATTTTCTTCAAGGAAAATTTTGATCTCCTTGATGATATCCTGTGCGTTGGAGCCGGGCGTTTGGAAAATACCCATGCTCACCGAGCGGCGTCCGTTATTTTCCCCGATTGAGCTGTAAGACTGCGCATCGAGTTTTATTTCCGCAACATCTTTTAGTGTCAGAAACTGGCCGTTACCAAGCGATTTCAGTATAATATCGCCGTATTCCTGCGACTCATCGAATTTACCTTTGTAAGTGATTACGTATTCAAAGGCGTTCCCGCTGTTTTGACCGAGTTGGCCGGCTGCAGCTTCACGTGACTGTTCATTGATCGCGGCAGTAACATCCGATGGTTCAAGAGAATAGGCCGCCATTTTTACAGGATCGAGCCAAACCCGCATCGAGAAATTTTTGCCACCGAAAGCCTGCGCGTCACCGACACCGTTCACCCTTTTAAGTTCGGGTATGATGTTGATATTTAAATAGTTCTGAAGCCAAACTTCATCAAGATCCTTATTATCGGTATAAAACGACAGGAACATCAGTGCACTTGTACGCTGTTTCTGCACAGTAACACCCGATCGTGTTACATCAGCAGGCACAAGTGGTAGAGCACGTTGAACTTTATTCTGAACTTCTACTGCCGCAATATCGGGATTTACGCCCTGTTTGAAAAAAACCTGGATGTTCGCCGAACCATTATTACTCGCCGAGGAGGTAATATAATCCATTCCTTCCACACCGTTTACCTGCTCT
This sequence comes from Bacteroidota bacterium, assembly GCA_023419095.1. GTDB lineage: Bacteria > Bacteroidota > Bacteroidia > Flavobacteriales > Weeksellaceae > Kaistella. The sequence continues at coordinate 13,419 of JAEZYN010000095.1, forward strand.
TCGATCGGAATGATTACGCTGTTCATCACCGTTTCCGCACTTGCGCCGGTATAGTTTGCATTAATGCTGACCGTCGGCGGCGCAATATCGGGATATTGAGTTACAGGCAAAGCCTGCAGGCCCAAAACGCCTAGAATGATAATAAGAATCGAAACTACACTGGCTGCGACGGGCCTGTTAATAAACTGCTTTACCATTAGAAAATTGGTTTTATAGCATTTACTATTTCATCGAAATCAACAGGTTTAGATTTTACGGGTGTTCCGGGCTTCAGCGTTCCCACGCCCTGGGCAACAATAGGGTCGCCTTTTTTCACGCCGTCTTTAATAACAACCATATTGTTCACGCGGTCGGTGACGCCAATAAGGATATTTTGCGCAGTATCTTTTTCCACGCGGTAAACGTATACGAGACCCTGCTGCTCGAAGGTTGCACTTTCAGGAACCACAAGCGCCTGATCATAAAGTTTAGGAACGCGGATAGTGCCGCTGTTTCCGTTGGTTAAGAGTTTATCTGCGTTTTTAAATGAAACCCTGAACTGAATGGTTCCCGTCTGCGGATCGATCTGACCTGTCACAGCTTCAATTTTTCCTTTTTCGGAATAGGTGCTGCCGTTAGCAAGAACTAGCTCCACCATCGGCAGGTTTTTAAGCTTCTCAGGAACTGTTGCACCGACGGAATCTTCCAGAAAATCTAAATATTCGCGCTCGTTCATTGAAAAATATGCGTAAATGCCGCTCGTATCTGAAACGGTAGTCAGCGGTGTCGGGTCATTTGGGCCAACTAAACTTCCCACACGCAGCGGAAGTTTACCGATCACGCCGGAAATGGGCGCACGGATGACAGAATAATCGATATTAGCCTGAACTCCCTGGTAATTTGCTGTGGCTTCTGAAACACCGGCGGCAGCCTGCTGCTCAGCCGCACGCGCCTGCGCAAGTTTGGCCTGTGCGCTCGCAAGGTTTGCTTTAGCTGTTTCAAGCTGAACATTGCTGATGATGTTTTTCTGCACCAGCGGAATAAGTTTGTTCACTTCTACCTGCGAAGCGTTGACCTCGGCTTGTGCAGCGCTCACATTTGCCTTGGCAGCGGACACACCTGAGCGGGCGGCACCAACGCCGGCTCTTGCTGCGCCGGCTGACTGGGTAAGTGTGTTGGTTTCGAGACGGAAAAGGGGCTGTCCTTTTGTGACATACTGGCCTTCATCTACCAAAACCTGTGTAATATAACCCTGAATCTTAGCGCGGACATCATTGTTCACGCGACCCTGGATAGAAGCCGGAAACGATTGGTAACCGGTGACATTTCGTACCTGCACCTGAACAACCGGCAGTTCTTTCGGACCTTCAGGCGGTTTTTCGTCGGTTTTTTTGCAGGAAAGTACACTTAAAACAGCAAGTGAAAGTATAAATATTTTATTTTTCATATTTAAATTTTATCGAGGGTTTCTTCTATGGTTTGAATATTTTTGTTCAGCAACTGACGGTAAATCTGGAAACGTTTTACATCGTCTTCATTGGGACAGCCACGGAATTTCTGCAGATTATCCAAAATTAATAATTCCTGTTTCATTTTATTGATGATCGCCGAGAAACGGATAGTAATATAATTGTCATTGATCACAAACAACCTTCTGCGCTCATTGATGGTATTGAAATCTTTTATGAGTTCTGCATTCAGTAATATGTTTAAATTTGACGACACCGAACTTTTGCTTGCGGAGAAAATACTTACAAAATCATCGAAGCAAATCCCTCTGCGTTCAAAATCAAAAATCAGATACGAATAAATCTTAGCAGAAAGCGGCGGCAGATTAAATGTTTCACCATAAAATCTCACCATATCCTGGAAAATTTCTTCGTCAATGTGTAGCATTGATGTCATTTTTAAAAGAAAATAGCCAGCAAATATAAATCATTAGTTCGGAACCAAGCGAACCGCATTTGGTGTTTATGAGAACTTTAAGATTTTATGGAAAACTAATTTTATTAAATTTGCATATGGATTTACGAGACCAGTTAAAAAACCTTTTTCCCACGCATGAAGAGCAGGATTTCGAACTCGAAGAAGAGAAAGAAATTTTTGTGCAGAAAGAGCCTTTGATCTGCAAATTTGAAAAAAAGGGCCGCAACGGAAAACCGGTAACCATCATCGAAGGTTTCGAAGGTTCTGAGGATGATTTAAAACATATTTCAAAGAAAATAAAAACCACGCTCGGCATCGGTGGATCCGCAAAAGATGGACTTATTGTAATTCAGGGTGATAACCGGGACAAAATAATGAAAATACTGAACGAAATGGGCTACAAAACCAAAAGGGTAGGCGGATAAGAACAGGAATGTTCGGTTTTTCAGAGAAATATTTCTTACCTTTATTATCCTTTTTTCCGAAAGGATTTTTTTAATTAAATCAATAAACTATGCTTAACAAACTGGCCGCCTCCGAACTTGTGCTGAATCCGGATGGCAGTGTGTACCATCTCAATCTTTTGCCCGAAGAAATCGCAGATAAAATCATTCTGGTTGGAGATCCGGACCGCGTTCCGAAGGTTTCAAAATATTTTGACAAGGTAGAGATCAAAAAAAACAAACGCGAATTTTACACACACACCGGAACTTTGCGCGGTGAAAGAATCACGGTGATGTCTACCGGAATCGGGACCGAAAATATCGATATCGTTATGAACGAGCTCGATGCGCTGGTGAATATCGATCTGCAAGCCAAAGAATTTAAAGCTGAACATAAAGCGCTGCAACTCTTCCGTTTAGGAACCTGCGGTAGCGTAAACCCGGATGTGGAAGTAGATAACATGCTGGTGACCAGAAATGTGGTTGGGCTTGATGGGCTGCTGCATTTTTACCAGGATTACCAGTTTGAAAATGAGTTTTCACGGAGTTTTCTTGACAAATTCCCCTACGAAAAAATAAAACCAATGCTTTATTTTGCTGATTGGGCTGAAGATATTTCAGATTATTATAAAGACGCGAAATACCACGGAAACACCGCTACATTTCCAGGTTTTTACGCGCCGCAGGGCCGACAGCTCCGTCTGAAAGCACTCGATGATAAGTTCCTGGAAACTTTGAATGATCTGGGAATTACCAATTTCGAGATGGAAACTTCAGCAATTTACGGACTTTCTAAATTGTTGGGACATAAAGCTTTGACTGTAAATGCGGTAATAGCCAACCGTCGCCGCGGCGAGTTTTCGGCAGATCATCAGGCTTCGGAGAAAAATATGATCGAGTGGGTGCTGGAGCGAATCATTAAATAAACCTAATTGCCGAAGATTTCCTTCGGCATTTTTATGATGAAATTTAGTATTATTAAGAGGAAGAAGAATATATTAGGGTTAATTACAAATGCCCAGTTTATTAGTCTTCTTCTTTTAATTGCTTTATTCTCCGCCATACAGTTCGCTACAGGCAAACTGGTTGAAATCACAATGCTTCTTTTCTGCGTTTCTATTTTTGCTTTGATAATTTATTCGATGTTTGACTATGAAAAGTTGAATGCAGAAATAGCCGGCGTATTTTCTCTCGAAAAAGATCAGGTACAGATAGGTGTAGTGAAAATTTTATACCCAGAAATACGCTCGATGATGATTGAGACTAATTTTTTCAAGGGTCAACAGCGATATCCGGGCGCTTCCAGTTTTTTTGGCCCATGGAACTATATTGGGAAAAATAATTTTGTACGCATTAAATGTATCGACAACCGAACTTTCAATTTTGAGTTCCAAATACTTTCTGAGATTGATTTAAAGAAATTAAATGAACAGTTTGCCGCATTACTGCTTGATGGCAAGATAAATATTTACAGTCACTCTCTTCATAAAGTACCCAGGTCGGTAAAGCAAACTCCGTCATTTCTGCTTTACGTAATAAAATTGGTGGATTCTAAAATAATTGGCAAAGAATACTCGGAGAGAGTATTAAAGGATAGATACTGATTGGGAAAGCTGCCGACTGTTCAAATGTCAGTTTCGGAAATGGCAATCTGCCACATGATCGTTCACCATTCCCGTCGCCTGCATGTGCGCGTACATCACCGTTGAGCCCAGAAATTTAAAGCCGCGTTTTTTCAGGTCTTTGGCTAATCTATCGGAAATAGTACTTGTTGCAGGCACATCTTTTAGAGTCTGAGGATGGTTAATAACGGGTTTTCCATCTACAAAATTCCAGATGTATTTAGAAAAAGTACCGAATTCCTGCTGTACTTCCACGAAGCGCTGCGCATTATTTATTGTTGCTAAAATTTTCAGGCGGTTCCGGATGATGCCGGCATCCTGCATCAGTTCTTCAACTTTCTCCTCAGAGTAGTGCGCAATCTTTTTATAGTTAAAATCATCAAATGCACTTCTGAAGTTTTCACGTTTTCTGAGTATCGTGTGCCACGAAAGACCGGCCTGAAAGCTTTCAAGCACCAAAAATTCAAAAATTGTCTGATCATCATAGACGGGTACACCCCATTCCTCGTCATGGTATTTTCTGTAGAGATCATCTTTTTCGCACCACGCGCACCGAATTTTTTCCATTGCAGACTTTTATTCAAATTTAATATTTAAAAAAGAAACAGTTTTAATCTGCGTTTTCAAAAGGTCTAGTAAACATATTAGTATTTCGTTAAGAATAATTTAACTTTCATTAAACAATGAAGGAATAGATATTGATAAAAACTAGTCATCAAATTACACTTTTCATTAAATATTAATCACAAAAAATAATTAATTATGGACAGACAAGATTATAACGACGCCGAAAGAGCAGTCGATCAGACAAAGTGGACGGTTAACGATTACGCAGACCGCGCTAAAGACTACATCCGCGAGGAAAAAAGAAATAACCGTGAAGCAACCAGCGAAGGTTGGATGGCACGCGCGAAAGAAAACATCAAAGATGCATGGGAAGATACCAAAGATGCCGTCGCTGATGCCTGGGAAAAAACCAAAGACTGGAGCGATGATGCCGCAGATGACGTAAAAGATGCCGGCGAAGACGTGAAAGCTGAATGGAGAAAAAGCACCAACTAATCATAATTTCATATAGTTAGATGAGGGAGCCGAGAAATTGGTTCCCTTTTTTTATGCTTTGAGCAATAAAAATTTTAAATTTGTGATAAATAATAACGATACTATGTCATACGGATTACTCAAAGGGAAAAAGGGAATTATTTTTGGCGCGCTGAACGATCAGTCCATCGCCTGGAAAGTGGCTGAGCGATGCCATGAAGAAGGCGCGGAATTTATCCTGTCTAATGCTCCCATCGCAATGAGAATGGGTGAAATCGACGAACTTGCAAAGAAAACAGGCTCTGATGTCGTGGCTGCAGATGCAACTTCAGTGGAGGATCTCGAAAAACTTTTTGCGCATGCTCAGGAAAAATACGGGAAAATAGATTTCATTCTCCACTCTATTGGTATGTCCGTGAACATCCGGAAAGGAAAAGCCTATACCGACCTTAATTACGATTTCCTCGAGAAAGGCTGGGACGTTTCTTCGGTTTCATTCCACAAAGTGATGAAAGCGGCTTGGGACAAAGACATCATGAACGAGTGGGGATCTATCCTTGCTCTTACGTACATTGCTGCACAGCGAACCTTCCCGAACTACGGTGATATGGCTGATAACAAATCTTATTTGGAAAGCATCGCGAGAAGCTTTGGATACTATTGGGGTGACCGGAAAGTGCGCGTGAATACAATTTCACAGTCGCCTGTGATGACCAAAGCGGGTGCCGGCGTGAAAGGGATCAGTGGCTTTTTCAACTTCGCTGACAGCATGTCGCCACTTGGAAATGCCGATGCAATGGACTGCGCGAACTATTGCGTAAGTCTTTTCTCCGATCTTACCCGAAAAGTCACGATGCAGAATCTCTACCACGACGGCGGATTCAGCAATACAGGAGTTTCACAGAAAATTGTAGATAAATTTGAAGATTTCGAAGGCTAAAAAACTTCACTTAAAATACAAATTCCGCTTTTTTCGAAAGCGGAATTTTTTTTTATCTCGAAATCTGCGGAATTACAGGAAGGCTTTCTTTGCCATTCTCCTATACACTCTGCACAGAAAGGCCTGTAAGTTTCCCAAATCACAATATTGTACCCTGTCAATTTTCCGGCTAACGGCTTTTTCCACCGCAAGGAGGTCGTGTTCGTCAGTTCTCTTACGTCCATTTTTACCTTTGCAGGCTGCTGCGGAGATTTTGCCAGCTTCGCCATGTTTACCGTTTTTACAAGATTTTGAATTTCCGTATCAGTCGTGGTTTGTTTTGCATTAATGCTGGCAAACGAATACAGAAGGCTTAAGGTACAGGAGTCTTTTCATTTTAAATTTTTTATTTCGGATACGAATTTATTCACTATTTCATCAGGTGTAGCCCAGGATGTGAGGATTCTAATGGCGGCGCGGCCATCTTCAAGTTTTTTCCACACGTAAAAATCAAAGTTGATTGTAAGTATGTCGATCTGATCTTGAGTAAGGATCGGAAAGATCTGATTGGTAAAAGTTTCCGAAAGAAGTTCGCAGCCCATCTCGCGGAAAGCCAATTTTATCTTCATCGCCTGCGCATTGGCGTGCGCGGCCAGTTCGAAATAGAGATCATCGCGAAACAGTTGCTGAAACTGTATTCCGAGCAAACGTCCTTTCGCCAGCAACGCTCCTTTTTGTTTTAAATGATAACCAAATTCGTCCTGCAGTTGGGAGTTATTAATGATGATTGCTTCACCGATGAGCGCGCCATTCTTAGTTCCGCCCAAATAAAATGCGTCGGTAAGTTGTGCGACATCTTTTAAGCTCAAATCACTATTTTCAGCCATCAAAGCGTTACCGAGCCGTGCGCCGTCCAGAAAAAGAAAAAGATTTTTTTCGCGGCAAAAGTTGTGCAACTCGTGCAGCTCTTTTTTGGAATAATGTGTGCCGATTTCCGTAGAGTTTGAGATGTAGACCAGTTTCTGCTTCACCTGATGCGGAATATTTTGGTGCGAATCGATAACATTCCGGATGTCATGAGGCTTAAGTTTTCCGTCTTCAGTATAAACCGCGTGAACTTTGTGTCCGGTTGCTTCTATCGCGCCACTTTCGTTCGTGAATATATGCCCGGTTTCAGCCGCCACTACGCTTTCGTGCGGCCGCAGGAAAGCTGAGATTGCAATCAGGTTGGCCTGCGTTCCGCCAGAGACGAAATGTACAGCTGAATTTTCGCTTTCCATTTTTGCCCGGATCAGTCGCTGTGCTTCGAGCGAATACTCATCAAATCCGTACCCGTTTTGCTGGGTAAGATTTGTTTGTATAAGTGCCTCCAGAATCCTTGGGTGGGCACCTTCAGCATAATCGTTTTTAAAAGAATATTTCATTGATTTTTAAGTATTAGCAAGAGCTAATTATAAAAATAATTTTTGACTAGTAATTTTCGGTGGTATAAATGTAGGATAAAAATTGGGTTTTTTCGCGGTGCTGAATCAGTTGAATAACTGCCATTCTGTGAAAGAAAATTAGAAAATTTGCTCTGCTAATATGCCCCCTAAAAAAACTAATAACCTCTTTTTTTCAAATTTTAATTGGCAAATTGGCATGGAATCATTTGTACAGTTTCCCAGGAGACGCGCTTTTCGGAGCGCGTTTTTTTATGGCCATATTTAATGTTAGATTTGTAGAAGATATTGTCTAATTTATGCTATCACTCACCGAAGAGAATTATTTAAAAGCTATTTTTCATCTTGTAAATGATGAAAATACGGTAACAGTAAATGAAATAAGCAAATTGCTGAACGTCAAGATGCCGAGCGTGAACAACATGATGAAAAAGTTTGCCGCGCGAAAATGGGTGGTCTATGAAAGTTATAAACCGTTAAAAATAACATCTGAAGGTAAGAAACAAGCGGCACAGATTGTTCGGAAACACCGGCTGACTGAAATGTTTTTGGTTGAAAAAATGAATTTCGGCTGGGAAAACGTGCACGAGATTGCGGAACAGTTGGAACATATCCATTCCGAGGAATTTTTCGACAAGATGGACGAACTGCTCAATTTTCCGAAATACGATCCTCACGGCGAACCCATTCCCGATAGAGACGGCAACATCATTGCACAGGACCTTAAAAAACTGAGTGAATGCACTGAGGGACAACTGCTTGTTTTCACTTCTGTTACTATAAGCGACGACGATTTCCTGGCGTACCTCAGTGCAAAAAAACTGGAACTTGGAAAAGAAATCGAGATTCTTCAGATTGAAAAATATGACCGGTCGATGACGGTTAACACTGATGGTGGACAGATGGTTTTAAGTAAAACTATATGCGAGAAAATTTTGGTAAAAGAGCATTTGTAGTGCGTTTGACGGCTTTTGGCACATTGCACCAATTGGCTTAACTTTGTGCAGCATTTAATATTAATTGAAAAATTTAAAGATATGACTAAAGCAATCTCCCAGGTTCCGTTTGCTGTGAATGAGCCGGTAAGAGCTTACGAGCCCGGATCTCCTGAGGTGAAATCACTTATTTCCACCTATAAAAAAATGTGGGGCCAAAAATGGGAAATCCCAATGTTCATCAATGGTCAGGCGGTGAAAACCGATGAAAAAGCACCCATAACTTCACCACAGGATCACAAACACGACCTTGGCTTTTACTATAAAGGTACGATGCAGCACGTAGACGATGCCATCGACACAGCGTTGGCTGCAAAAGAAAAATGGAACAAACTGGGCTGGGAGCACCGCGCAGCGA
>JAEZYN010000111.1 GCA_023419095.1 Bacteroidota bacterium
GGATATGGATCTGTGCTGGAAAGTGGTTTCCGAATTTAAAGACGAAATGGCCTGTTGTGCGGTGAAACATTCTACACCTTGTGGGGTTGCCATCGGAACTTCACCATTGGAAACTTACCGCAAAACATTTGAGTGTGATCCTGTATCGATTTTTGGCGGAATTGTGGCGGTAAACTTTAAACTGGATGCAGAAACGGCGGAGGAAATCAACAGAACGTTTCTTGAAATTGTGATGGCGCCAGATTTTGATGACGAGGCACTTGAAATCTTAAGAAAAAAGAAAAATCTGAGGATTATAAAGATTAAAAATCAGGTTTCTGATGCACAAACCTGGGTGAAAATTGATGGCGGTATTCTTGTTCAGGATAACGACAGCCAGTTTTCCTCGGATATTAAAACAGTAACTCAAACTATGCCGAATGAAGCTCAAAAGAAAGCACTTCTGTTCGCACAACGCGTAGTGAAATATGTGAAATCCAATGCGATAGTAGTTTCAAACGGTGACCAGGCGCTTGGGATTGGGGGTGGACAGGTGAACAGAATTTGGGCTACACAGCAAGCCGTGGAGCGGGCTAAGGAAAAGTTTTCCGGTGAGCTGGTGCTGGCTTCCGATGCATTCTTTCCTTTCCGGGACGTTGTAGATTTTTGTGCCGCACAGGGTATCACAGCAATCATTCAGCCGGGCGGCAGTATGAGGGATCAGGAAAGCATAGATGCGGCGGACGAGCATAAAATTTCAATGATGTTTACCGGAATGCGCCACTTTTTGCATTGATAAATTTGTGGCAGCATTAGTTTAAACTAAATTTTCAGCGCGCTTACGGGAATGCTTTAGGAACGATCTAAATTTGAAATCCATTCCCAAATTACTAAATTTGAACTATCCATTAAAAAAATAAACATTCACAATGAAAATATTGATCGTAGGAAATGGCGGGCGTGAATCAGCGCTCGCAACGAAACTGAAAGACGACAGCCGGGTTTCTAAAATGTATTTTGCCAAAGGAACCGTCACAACAGGCGAACTGGGGCAGAACATTTATGAGGACAGTGTTGAAGGCCTGCGAGATTTTGCCATCAAAGAACGCATCGACCTTACCATCGTGGGTCCTGAGGCACCGCTCGTCGACGGTATTGTAGACGAGTTCAAAAAACATAATCTTCAGATCTTTGGTCCGGAAAAACGCGCGGCCGAACTCGAAGGCAGCAAGTCTTTTTCGAAAAGATTTATGCAGACCAATAACATCAAAACAGCGAAAGCGGTAGTGTTTGATGCCTATCAGGAAGCGGTAGATTATGTACGCAAGCAGGATTTCCCCATCGTCATCAAAGCCAGCGGCCTTGCCGGCGGCAAAGGCGTGGTGATAGCAGATGATCTGGCCGAAGCCGAAGCTACCATTCACCGCTTTATGATTCAGCGAATCTATGGTGATGCCGGTATTCAGCTGGTTATTGAAGAATATTTACAGGGCTTTGAAGCGTCTGTCATTGCTTTTTCAAACGGTAAAAAACTTTTCCCGTGCATCGCCGCGAAAGATTACAAGAAAGCCGGCAACGGTGATAAAGGTCCGAATACCGGCGGAATGGGCAGCGTTGCTCCAAGCCCTGAGTTTACGGATGCACATTACCGCGATTTCGAAGAAAATATTATGAAGCCCACATTGGAAGGCCTTACGCGCGCAAATCTGCAGTTTAAAGGTTTCATTTTCTTCGGCCTGATGGTCACAGAAAAAGGAACTTTCCTGCTCGAATACAATATGCGTATGGGCGATCCTGAGACGCAGTCTATTTTGGCCTTAATGGAAAATCAGCTGATAGACGTAATTACTGACTGCCTCGAAGGCCGCGATGTGGAACTGAAGTTCAAAAACGAAAAAGCAGTGTGTCTGGTAATGTGTTCTGGCGGTTACCCGCATAAGATAGAAACAGGTTACGAAATAAGGAATCTGGAAAAAGTGAAACAGAGCAAGATACTTTTTGCGGGCGCAAGAAAGGTCGGTGACCGCATTCTGACGTCCGGTGGACGCGTACTCAGCGTTGTCGCAACGGGCGAAACGTTTGATGACGCACGCCGGAAAGTGTACGAAGACGCTAAAACCATCAGCTTTGATTATGAATTCTACCGCGAAGACATCGGCAAATTTTAAACAGTAAGCGTGAATACTCACGCTTTATTTTTGTAGGAGTATTTTGACTTGGTCGAAAGCAGTTTAAAAATTTCAGTTGAAGCTTTTCCCCGCTTTCCATTACAAATCCCCTCATCAGCTTGCCAGGTGACCAGGGGGATTTTCATTACAATCGGGGCGAGGTACCCGGGAAAAAAACAAAGGATCAGCGAATACTGAGACATATAATTAAAAAAAAATTTAAAAAATAAATAAAATCTAAAAATGCAGCACGGCATCATCATCCTCGATTTCGGATCGCAGTACAATCAACTTATCGCACGCAGAATCAGGGAATTGGGCGTGTATTCTGAAGTACTTCCTTTTAATACGCCACTTGCCGAAATTCTTGCGAAAGAACCTTCCGGAATTATACTTTCGGGTGGTCCGAGTTCTGTAAATGTTGAAAACGCACGTCTTGTTGACAGGGCACTGTTCGAGCAAGATATCCCAATTCTTGGAATTTGTTACGGTATGCAGCTTACCACGCATATGCTCGGTGGAATTGTGAAAAAGGGGGTGAAGGGAGAATATGGCAAAGCCACACTTTCCATTTCAAAAAGTAATGCCCTGTTCAGCGGTGTAAATTCGGGCTCCACTGTTTGGATGAGCCATTTTGATGAGGTGCATAAAGTTCCGCCCGGTTTCGAAATCAATGCGGAATCTGACGTGATCGCCGCCACTTCTGATGAGCAGAAGAAAATATATTGCGTGCAGTTTCACCCAGAAGTTTCGCATACCGATGAGGGCGCGAAAATGATTGAAAATTTCGTATTCGGAATCTGCGCTGCGCCTAAAAACTGGAAACTGACAAATTATATTGATTCGATGGTTGCAGAAATCCGTGCGAAAGTGGGCGGCCAAAAGGTGATTTTAGGCCTTTCCGGTGGCGTAGATTCTTCTGTTGCTGCGGTGCTGATTCACAAAGCCATCGGAGATCAACTTCAGTGCATTTTCGTTGATACCGGTCTTCTCCGAAAAGATGAAGCTGAAAAGGTGATGAAAAACTATGGCGAACATTTCAAGCTTAAAATTAAACTAATCGACGCGAAAGACCGCTTCATGTCAAAGCTGAAAGGAATTGCAGATCCTGAGGAAAAACGTAAGATCATTGGTAATGAATTCGTAGCCGTATTTGACGAAGAATCACATAAGATTGAAGGTGCAAAATTTCTTGCACAGGGCACGATTTATCCGGATGTTATTGAAAGTCAGTCTGTAAAAGGACCGTCTGCCGTCATTAAATCTCATCACAATGTAGGTGGTCTACCCGCTGAGATGGAGTTTGAACTGCTGGAACCGTTGCGCGAACTTTTTAAGGATGAAGTGCGCAAAGTAGGTGAGGAACTCGGCATTCCGCATCATCTTGTTCACCGCCATCCGTTTCCGGGCCCCGGACTTGGTATTCGCATTCTGGGTGAAGTTTCAGAAGAAAAAGTAGAAATCCTTCAGCTGGCGGATGATATTTTCATCGAAGAATTATACAAAAATGAACTCTACGAAAAAGTTTCACAGGCTTTTGTGGTTTTGCTTCCGGTAAAATCTGTGGGTGTAATGGGCGACGAAAGAACTTACGAATACACAGCGGTTGTGCGATCTGCTAATACAACTGATTTTATGACGGCCACTTTCAGCCGGTTTCCGTGGGAATTTCTGGAGAAAGTCTCGAACAGGGTCATCAATGAAGTTCGCGGGATCAACCGTGTGACCTACGATATTTCAAGCAAACCGCCTGCAACTATTGAGTGGGAATAAGTTAAAATGTTATTTATTACCTCGACAGTATCAGTTTTTGCTGAAGACGGTTTTCGTAATAAGATTTTTTGAACTTTAATGTGTCGGGATACTGAAAATATTGCATTTTGTTATTTTTAAAATTAAATTTCATCTGAAAAGGAACTTTTTCATATGTGTTTCCAAGCAGTACGGCTGTAGAATCGTCGGGCCAGTAAGCTTCTTCAATTTTAAAAGAGGGGCCGAAAAACGCAATCTGTTGTGCAGTTCTGCGCGGAAGATCTACTAAAACCACCTGCTGATCAGCTTCGAAACTGATGTCTCCGTCCGGCGCCAGACTCCAGTGATAACTGTCGAAATCGAGATAGCGGGTTCCGCTTTTATCGAATATCAGAAAGGGTTTATACATTTCGTTAAACCCTTTTTCATTCAGTTTTTTAACTGATGTAGACTGATAGTTAATGGCGTCTGAACTTGTTTTTATGAATTTATCAGTTTTGAATTCAGGGTTTTCATTTAAATAATAGTTCATCCAACCACGCAAAACGGGATCTTCTTTTTTAGATTTTGCCGTTGCGGCAGAATCCGTGCTTGAAGAATTTTCGTCATTCGTTTGCGGCGCTTTTTTACCTTCACCGCAGGAAACGATTAACATAAAAAGTGAATAATAAAAGCAGGTTTTCATGATTATAAGTTACGGAAATTTTTATCTTTTCAAAAAACATATCTTTGCGCCATGGAAAAACTCACGTTTGCGGACTTTGATCTGCCTGAAAAAATCCTTGATGTATTGGCTGATTCTGAACTTTTTGAGCCAACTCCTATTCAGATCAAATCGCTGAAACCCATACTTTCCGGACGCGATGTGATGGGGATTGCGCAAACGGGTACCGGAAAAACCCTCGCTTATTTGCTTCCCGTTCTGAAGATGTGGAAATATAATAAAAGCGGAAATCCTACGGTTCTCATCCTGGTACCGACCCGCGAGCTGGTGGTGCAGGTGACCGAAGTGGTGAAAAATCTTACACAGAATCTCAGCGCACGCGTACTTGGAATCTACGGTGGAGTGAATATCAATACACAGAAACTCCTTTTCAACGATGGCTGCGACATTCTGATCGGAACGCCGGGTCGCGTCATGGATCTGGCGATTGATAATGCGATTTCGCTTAAAGAAGTGCAGAAACTTGTCGTGGACGAATTCGATGAGATGCTGAATTTGGGTTTTAAAATGCAGCTCACCACTATTTTTACGATGATGAAAGAGAAGCGTCAGAATATTCTCTTTTCAGCGACGATGACGGAGGCTGTGGATGCCGTTTTACATGAGTATTTCGCTTCACCAGTTGAAATTTCATTAGCCAAATCGGGTACACCACTTGATAAAATCGAACAGACCGGATATAAAGTTCAGAATTTTAATACGAAAATAAATTTGCTGGAATTCTTGCTGAAAACCGATATAGAGATGTCTAAAGTATTGGTTTTCTGTAACAACAAGAAAAACGCGGATTATCTTTTCACCAAAGTGGATGAAATTTTTCCCGGAGAATTTGATGTCATCCATTCAAATAAATCGCAAAACTACCGCTTAAACGCTATGCGTAGTTTTGAAGATCAGCAACTTCGCGGATTGATTACCACTGATATCATGGCACGTGGTCTCGATATTTCAGATATAACGCATGTTATCAATTTTGAAATTCCCGAGGTGCCGGAGCAGTATATTCACCGTATCGGCCGAACCGGTCGTGCTGACAAAGCCGGTATCGCACTTTCGTTTTTTACCGAAAAAGAGGAGGCAAATCTACTGGAAATTGAAGTTTTAATGGATAAGTCATTATCAGTAAATGCGTTTCCGGCAGAGGTGAAAATTAATCCTGTAAAAATCGCTTCTGAAAAGGACGAAGTTGTCATGAAAAATGCACATACAGTAAAACTGCAAGAAGGCGGCGGTGCGTTTCATGAAAAAAAGGACAAAAACAAAAAAGAGAACTGGGGCGGCCCCTCCAAACGGAACCCTCCGAAGACAAAACCGACGAACCGTGCACAGGCAAAGGCAAAATCTAAGGCTAAACGTAAAAAGTAGCGGCCATTAGAGTTTCAGTACCTATTTCCAGAATTGATCATCATAATCCGGTTCTTTCAGCGCAGGATGTGGCAGGTCTAAAAGTTCCTGCAGTTGGCGTTCGGAAGCCTGACGCTCTATTTCGGGAAAAATTTGACGCTCTTCCTTGCGGATATGAACTTCCAGTAAATCACGGAATCCCTCTATTTCTGGTATATCGTTGAATCCGCGGGCTACCATTTCACGTAAAATTTGGTGCTCAGTCAGCGCTTCAGAGATCAGCGGATGTTTTTCACCCAGGATTTTAAAAACTGTTTCTTCTTCCTCAGCGAAATGCGGGTCCAGATTATGAGTAAAAAACAATGAAATGTAGCGGGCCATCCGCTCCACGGTGATGTCTTTTGCGATACCCTGTTTCAGTTTCCAACACAGCAAAAGGCCAAAGTGATGGTCACGACTAAGCTGTACAAGTGCTTCGTGTCTCTTCATATTTTTTATTTTAGGAATGGCATCATTTGCGTTGCCCAGATTTTATATCCTTGCGGCGTCAGATGAAGTTGGTCATCCAGGAAAAGTTCGGTACGTGGTTGCCCGTCGGGACCGGCCATCGGTTTAATGATGTCAATATATTCTGTATTGGGTTTTCGCTGCATGAATTTTTTTATCATTGAGTTGGTGGCTACAAATTTTGGCCACAAATGTTTTCGGCTCGGTGAAAGTTTTATCGAAATATACGAAACCGGAACAGTTGGGTGGTATTTTCGCACTTCGGCATAAAAATGTTTAAAACGGTTAAAAACTTCGCGCGGTTTCAGATTCTCATTTGCTGCGAAATCATTTTCTCCACAATAAATAATGATTTGCCGGGGAACATAAGGTCTTAAAAGTTCGTCAGAGTAAAAATTAAGATCGAGAAGACTCGATCCTCCGAATCCGCGGTTGATAAAAGTAACACCCGGAAAATAATTTCCAACATCCTTCCACATCGTAAACGATGAACTTCCGATTAGAAGTACGGCATTTTCCGGTGGAGGCGTTTCTCTGTCTATCTTCTTAAAGTTTTCGATATCGTCCCAAAAAGCCGGCTTTGTCTGCGCAGAAAATGTCTGCCAGAATAAGATTAACGTCAGAATGGTGAGTAATTTCTTCATTTCGGAGCTTTAAAACTTAAATTTAAGCAAAAAAAAATCTCCAGCCTTGCATACCGGAGATTTAAAGAGACTTTTTTGAAGTTACTGTGTTGTCTGTGCAGTTACGTAAATCCGCGCCATATCATTATTGATGTTATCGCAGTTGGAAGTATTTCCGCCATAGACAATCTGCGAATATCCCGATGTGACGACGGGCAAATTTCGGCCGTATACTTCGAGGGTGTGTGTGCCAACCGGAAGGTCGCTGAATACTCCGGAAAGATTAAATTTCCTCCAGTTGCAGATATACTCAGTACTCGTGGTGTAATATTTACTCGCAATTTTCAGCTGTCCGTTAACGAAGATTCCAATCGCAAACTGGAATTTCTGGTTTGTAAACGAATCATTGTTAATTTGTACCATACCTTCCGATACCACGTAATTCGTATTCGTAGCTTTAGTGACAGTGATGGTGGTGCTGGCATTTAATTTCGTCCAGCCTGTAGTAGGATCGTTAAGGTTAAAAAGTGGAACTGTATCTGGAAAAGTATTTACGGCAGTACTTGCGGAAGAATTGCCGGTAAAGTTTTCGGTTTGCTGAATGATGGCGAGACCGTCACTTACCGCAAAATTTCGGTTCCATTTGCCGGCCGCCCAAAAATTAGACTTACCCGATGTCGTGTTCTGAACGAGCAAACCTGTTACGGGGTTTGGAACTGTAACATTATCTGTATTGCTTGTGAGCGCTACCTGAGGAAGCAAAATGCCATGCCTGTCATCCCTCACATCCAGTACCGCGCTGCTGTGTGGCGTGTTGCCGAGTGTGGGGTCGGTAGTAATGAGAACCTGAGCCTTATATCCTGTGATCATTGCAGCAAAGCAAATTGTGAATATCGTAGTTTTCATAATTAAAAAACATAAGGTTGGTTAATGAAGATTGTGCTGCTGATCGCTGCTTCAAAATTGCTAAGTGTGTTGCATGATAACGATGCGTTTGGCTTGCCATACATTACGGTAAGTCCCGAAATGGCCGGCGCGTCGATGTTTCTTATCGCAAACTTAACCGAATGACTGCCCACGGACAGGTTGTTTGCCACACCGTAAATCATAAACTGGCGGAAAGCGCACGTTGAGGCAAAGTCTAAAAACATTGGCTTCACATCAATCAGTTTATCATCTACAAAGAAACCTATTGTAGAGGTGATTCCGTTTGTTGACGTGCTTGTATTATTGGCCTGATACATACCGTTTATGTTCATTAGAACCTGATTTTGTGCGCGGTCAACCACAATGTTTTTAGTAATGGCGGATATCACGGTCCACTGTGAAGTGTCCAGCGTCTCGCCATAAGCGTGCGCACTGTATCCGTGAAATTGCGAATTGTTAAAAGAGTAACCGTCGTCGGATTTGGATGCGTAATATTTCACCTGATTGAGCAGATTGGTTTGATTCAGATCTGAAAAGAAATAGTCCCAGCGGGATCCGTTCCAGAAGTAATAGCCTTCGTTGCCGGAATTGCTTGTGTTGGAATTATAAACTATCAGCGATTCTTTCGGATTTGGGATGGTGGCCACATCAGTTTTGCTCAGCAGCGCAATTTTCGGAAAGCTGACACCTTTGTTGTTCGCGCGGATGTCCAGTGCGGCAGAGGCGTGTGGTGTGCGCGTATTGATGCCCACCTGTGCAGACATCAGTGCGCATCCGAAGACGAATAGGGAAATGTATATATTTTTCATCATGGGTGTTTTTATGGTCTTTCAGAAATTTGAATGCTCATCAGCGATTTATCCATTAGCGGACTTAAATTGTTGCAGGCAGAATGTTTAGAGCCAAACGTGATACTTTGCGAAATGACCTCCGTCACCCGTAATGTTTCCCGTAGCTCAATCAGATGGTTTCCCGTGCTTAGATTACTTACATTGAAAAAGACATTAAAGTCATTATATAAGCAAGATTTTTTTCCGTTAATTATAAAATTCCTCACACCGCTCAACTTGTTATCTACAAACAGAGCAATGGAGTAGGATATGAAGGTATTATCCA
>JAEZYN010000050.1 GCA_023419095.1 Bacteroidota bacterium
GATTGAGGAAGGCTTAAAGGTAATTGTTAGCCAAAAAAATGGAAAAATCGCAGAGGAAAGCTTGAAAAAATTCGAATGTCACAATTCAAATATTGACATTCAGGTTTGTGTAAAGGGGACTGAAACAATCGGTTGGAAGCCGCGAGAAACCTGCAAAAACCCAAATGGAGAATACGATTCCGTAAAGGATGTTCAGTTTTTTAGCGACCAGCCGGATATGTTTTTTAATCTGACAGACAGTCAGTTCGTAATTTTTTATCCCGGAGATGTTCATGCACCGATGATTGGAGAAGGAGAAATACGGAAACTGGTTTTTAAAGTAAAAATTTAATAAAATTCATATGAACAGTATTCAGAAAGTTTCAAACGCTATTGTAAATCAGGGGATTTTACCCCTGTATTTCAATGCGGATGAAATTATTACCATAGAAACGCTTCGCGCAATCTATCGCGCTGGAATTCGTGCTGTAGAATATACGAACCGCGGCGAAGCAGCATTGCAAAACTTCCGGAAAATGGTTGAAACCAGAGATGCCGAAATGACGGATCTGCTTTTGGGAATCGGTACAATCAAGAATCTTCAGCAGGCACAGGATTTTGTAGAAGCGGGCGCAGATTTCTTTATTAGTCCGGGTTTTGTGCCCGAAGTTGCCTCGTTTCTTATTTCTCAGGACAAATTTTACAGTCCGGGATGCATGACACCAACCGAGATAATCGCCGCTGAAAATGCGGGCGTAAGGTTCATTAAACTTTTTCCCGGAAATATGCTCGGCCCTGATTTCTTAAGCGGAATAAAAGATATTTTCCCGAACCTGCTCTTTATGCCAACCGGCGGTGTAGATACAACCCGTGAGAATATTGAAAGTTGGTTTAAAGCCGGCGTTTCTGCCGTTGGAATGGGAAGCAAACTCATCAGCAAAAAACTGATGGCTGAAAAAGCATATTCTCAAATGGAAGACGAAACCAGAAAAGTACTTGAAATAGTTTCCTCAGTGAAAAATTCATAAACGAAATAACTTACCCTTATGGCACAAAATACGGAAACTAAAGCAACGAATTTCAGATGGTCGATCTGCGTCTTGCTGTTTTTTGCAACAACGATTAATTATCTGGACCGGCAGGTCTTGTCTCTGACGTGGAAAGACTACTTGCAGCCTGAATTCCATTGGGATAATAGCGACTATGGTAATATCACGGCCCTGTTTTCGATTTTTTACGCTGTAAGTATGCTCTTTGCGGGTAAGTTTATTGATTTTATGGATACCAAAAAAGGTTTCCTTTGGGCTATTTTTATCTGGTCGATAGGGGCGGTTCTTCACGCTTTCTGCGGAATTGCAACTTCCGGACTCTTAACCGGAAGATGGTTTGTAGGTTTCGCTGAAGCTAAAGAAGCAATCTCAACCGTTAATAATGTCTCACTCGTCATCAATACAAGTGTTACGCTTTTCATCTTTGCGAGGCTCGTTCTGGCGATTGGTGAAGCAGGAAATTTCCCCGCAGCCATTAAAACAACCGCTGAATATTTCCCAAAGAAAGACCGCGCGTTTGCCACCAGTATTTTCAATGCAGGTGCCACCGTTGGTGCTTTGGCCGCGCCAGTGAGTATTCCGTTCATCGCAAAAGCATTGGGTTGGGAAATGGCATTCATCATTATCGGTGCATTAGGTTTTGTTTGGATGGGTTTCTGGATTTTTTACTATAAAAAACCACACGTACACAAAAAAGTAAACGCTTCCGAACTTGCTTATATTCAGCAGGATAAAGATGACGAGGCTGACAGTTTAAACCTTGAAGGCGGTGATAACGGTAAAAAGTTCACCCTTAAAGAATGTTTTAAATACCGCCAAACCTGGGCTTTTGCCTTCGGAAAATTCATGACAGACGGCGTTTGGTGGTTCTATCTTTTCTGGACACCAGCTTATCTGAGCTCCGTCTACGGAATGGACAGTACACAAAGTGCATTGCCATTGTTCGTGCTCTATATCATCACACTGTTGGCAATTATCGGTGGATGGCTACCCAGATATTTTGTGGATAAACTCGGCTTAGATCCCTATGCCGGCAGAATGCGTGCGATGCTTATATTCGCGTTTTTCCCGCTTTTGGCTTTGCTTGCACAACCAGGTGGAAATTACAGTTACTGGATTCCCGTGATTATTATCGGTGTGGCAGGGGCGGCGCATCAGGCCTGGTCAGCGAATATTTTCTCCACCGTAGGTGACATGTTCCCGAAGAAAGCCATCGCAACTGTAACCGGAATTGGCGGAATGGCTGGTGGAATCGGTTCTTTCCTCATTAATAAAAGTTCGGGCGCGCTTTTCGATTTTTCACACAAAAATTGGACGACAATTGATGGCGTTCCGTTATTGGAAAAGTACCCCAAGTTCAACACCGAAAGAATTCCTGAAGATTTCGTCAATCAGCTAAAAGCATCTGGCGCTATCGTTTCAGACGGCATCAGCACCGGCTATATGATTATATTTTCGGTCTGTGCGGTGGCTTACCTTGTCGCATGGGGTGTAATGAAAGCCTTAGTACCAACTTATAAAGTAATTAAAGATTAATAAGTGACAACAGATATCAATACAAAACCACGCTTAAACCGGAAAAACAACGGATCCGGAGAAAAACTTCCGGTGAAGATTCTGCAGTTCGGCGAAGGTAACTTTCTCAGAGCTTTTGTAGATTATGCCTTTAAAACGCTGAATGATAAGGTGGGTTTCAACGCAGGTGTAGCCGTAGTTCAGCCGCTTCCCGGAGGCATGGTCGGGATGCTGGAAGAGCAGGACGGGATGTACACCGTCTTCCTGAACGGAATAAAAAATGGCAAGAATATTCAGGAAATTCACCTGATCGATAATATCGTGCAGTGCATCGATCCTTATAAAAACTTTAAGGCGCTTATGGATGTTGCGAAAGAAGACTCGCTGGAATTCATTATCTCCAACACTACCGAGGCCGGAATTGAGTATGTGGACAGCGATATTCTGTCTGACGAAAGTCCGAAATCTTTTCCCGCAAAGGTGGCAGCAGTACTTTATGAAAGATACAGGCATTTCAACGGTGACCGTTCGAAAGGTTTGACCATCATTCCGTGCGAACTGATCAACTATAATGCGGATACGCTGAAGACTGTTTTGTTGCAGCTTCATAAACTTTGGAAGCTTGAAGATGATTTTGCAGCGTGGATAGATGAGGCGTGCACTTTCCATAACACTTTGGTTGACAGAATAGTGCCTGGATATCCGACGGATAAAGAAGCAGAATTCCAGAATAAACTCGATTATCACGACAAATTCATGGTTGCAGCTGAACCGTTTTTCCTTTGGGTGATTGAAGGCGACGAAAAATTAAAGCAAAAAATACCTTTCCACAAGACCAATCTCGATGTGAAGATTGTTGCTGATATGCAACCTTACCGCAACCGGAAAGTGCGTATTCTGAATGGGAATCACACCGCGATGGTGCCATTGTCACTGATGCACGGAAATGAAACTGTGGAGGAAACATTAACCGATTCTTTTACCGCGAAGTATGTTTCTGAAATTGCTTTCAACGAAATTCTGCCTACTTTGGATATGGATAAAGACGAACTGAAAAAGTTCACGGAAGAAGTTCTCGACCGTTTCCGCAATCCGTTTATCCGGCACCAGTTATCAGATATTGCCTTGAATTCTGTTTCGAAATTTAAGGTGCGCGTGTTGCCGACCATTACGGCATACGTTGAAAAGTATGGAAAGCTTCCGCTAAACCTAGTTTTTGGTTTTGCCTGCCTGATTCGCTTCTACAAAGGTGACTGGAACGGAAAAACCTTACCCGTGAATGATTCAGCGGACATCACGGAGGCCTTTGAAGCCGCCTGGATAAATTCTACGCTGGAAGGAACGGTTTCCGAAATACTTTCGAATACGGCTTTTTGGGGTGAGAACTTAAATGAAATTTCCGGTCTTAGTGCTGCTATAATACATGCATTAGAAATTATTGAGGAGCATGGAATTGAAAAGGGATACCAAAAATTCATCAGTCATTTTTCTTAATTCGTAAATCATGGAAAATAAACTCATAAAAGTAAATCCGGACGATAATGTGTTGGTTGCTTTAAGTGACGTTTTCGCTGGGGAAACAGTAATGTTTAATGGTGTTGAGTTTACTGCAAAAACCAATGTGAAGGCAAAGCATAAGATGGCTGAAACCGATTTTATGCCTGGGGACAGTATCATCATGTACGGTGTTTTGGTAGGAAAGGCTTTTTTGCCGATTCTGCGCGGCGAAGTGATCACCACTGAAAACGTAAAGCACAAAAGCGAGGAGGTGCATGGCAAAACCGGCACGCTTCCGTGGTCGCCACCAAATGTCGATCGCTGGAAAGACCGCACTTTCATGGGTTATCACCGCGCTGACGGACAGGTGGGAACCAAAAATGTCTGGTTGTTTTTTCCTCTTGTTTTCTGTGAAAACAAAAACATCGAAAAACTCAAAGAAATCTTTGAAAACGAATTGCTTCCAAAAAAGGAAGTATCGTATAAACTTTTCCTGCGTTCGCTGATCGAAGAGAAAAGCGTGGAAGAGGTAGCCGCGAAAGAGCCGGACCCTAATCTTCTCGATAATATAGAAGTGAAGTTCATCAATCATCAAGGTGGCTGCGGCGGCATCAGACAGGATTCCGAGTTGTTGGCGAAACTGCTTGCGGGTTATGTGAACAATCCGAACGTGGCGGGCGCGACCGTCTTAAGTTTAGGCTGCCAGAATTTGCAGATTGATATTTTCAAGAACGCTTTGAAAGAAATGAGCCCGAACAGCCAGAAGGAAGTGCTGATCTATGAGCAGCAGCAGATTGGTACTACAGACAAAATGTTCCAGATGGTCATCAAGGATTCTTTTGAAGCCATCAAAAGAGCCAATAAAATCCCTCGTCAGCCCGCGCCGCTTTCCAAACTCAGTATCGGGCTTGAATGTGGCGGATCTGACGGCTTTTCCGGAATTTCTGCAAACCCGGCATTGGGCGTAGTTTCTGATATTTTTGCGGCACTTGGCGGAAAAACAATCCTCGCCGAGTTTCCGGAACTTTGCGGAGTAGAGCAGGAACTGATGAACAGATGTGTGGATTCCGAGAAGGCCGATAAATTTTTGGGTCTGATGAAAGCCTTTGAAAAGTCTGTAGTAGATGCAGGTTCGGGATTTGACATGAATCCTTCTCCCGGAAATATTAAGGACGGTTTGATTACTGATGCGATGAAATCTGCAGGTGCAGCCAAAAAAGGTGGTACCGCGCCAATTGTGGATGTACTCGATTACGGAGAATATATTTCAAAGCCCGGACTTAACCTTCTGAACACGCCCGGTAACGACGCCGAATGTACGACAGGCCTTGTAGGCGCGGGCGCTACCGTGGTTTTATTCACCACCGGACTTGGAAATCCTATGGGGAACCCGATTGCACCTGTAGTGAAGATTGCCTCAAATACGGCAGTGGTTCAAAAAATGTCTGATATTATCGATATTAACGCCGGAACAGTAATTACCGGTGAAAAAACGATTCAGGAAGTGGGTGAGGAAATCGTTGAATATATCATCGATTTGGCCAGCGGCAATGTTGAAACTAAAGCAGATCAACTTAAACAGGATGTCTTTATCCCTTGGAAACGCGGCGTTTCATTATAATCCGGAAATATTTGTTAAAAAAAAGGATCAGTGGTTAGCTGATCCTTTTTAGTTCTTACTTCGGGTTGATTTCCTTAGTATCAGTTTGGGTTCAAGTACCACTTTTTTCTGCACCTTACCTTCGCCCTTGTTTTCATCTTCCTGCGATAGATATACTTTAGCGGCACTTCTTCCCATTTCAATCGGGAACTGATCTACTGTCGAGATGGACAATTCAAGAAAATCCGTAAAAGGCTCATTCGCAAATCCGATAACAGAAACTTCGTCCGGAACTTTAATATTACGTGCCTGAAGCTCCTGTATGGCGCCAAGCGCAACAAAATCACTGGCAGAAAATATGGCATCCGGCTTTTCATCCAGGTTGAAGAGGATTTCCACTGCCTTTTTTCCGTCTTCAATGCTACTGTTGGTACACAGGCAGTATTCTTTTCTGTAATCGATATTATGATCCTGAAGGGCCTGCTGGTATCCTCTGTGTCTCTCACGGAAGATTTCTATTTCAAGCGGACCTGAAGCAATGTGTGCAATTCTTCTACAACCGGTGTCAATAAGGTGTTTTGTAGCCATGTAACCGCCTGCGAAATCGTCGATGGTTACGGAACTTACGTTATCCATCATCTTTTTACGGTCAAAGAAAATCAATGGAATATTTCCTTTCAGGATTTTTTCAAGGGACGTCGTGTTTTTACTGGAAGATGATATGAAAATAGCGTCTACATGGGAATCTATGAGTGTTTCAATATTTTTTGATTCCTGTTCTTCGTTGTTATGGCTCTGGCAGATGATAATATTATAGCCTTTTGCATTGAGCTCTTCCTCCAAACCTCTGATAACGGAGCCGAAAAAATTGGTGTTGATACGCGGTACGATAACGCCGATATAGTTGCTCTTTCCACTCTTCAGCGCCAGCGCCAGTTTGTTCTGCTTATAGTTCATGGAACTCGCCATGCTGAGCACTTTTTCCCTTGTTTTCTCGCTGATGTTGGGATTCCCGTTTAACGCCCTTGATACCGTAGCTGCGGTGATATTGAGTTCTTTAGCGATGTCGTAAATCGTGACTTTGTTATTCATTAGGTTTTTGTTTAAGACCGTCTTTAAGCCAGTGCGGGATGCTTGGGATCAATGCAACTATCTTGCGGATGCCGCTTGTGCAGACACGGGCAAATGTAGCTAAAAAATCATATTTTATTTGTAAATGTATTGATATTTATATATATATTTGTAATCGATTGCATTAATTAATTATGAAGAAACGCTATCCATATCCCAATTTCGGCAAGTTTGTATTTCCAATCTTTCTGATCATCTTTTCAGTACTGGTTTTGCCTTATGCCTGCACTGCCGTGACCGATAATTCCACAGAGACTCAGTCTGCCGAAAGTTTCCCAATGCAACGCATGCTGGAAATCGAAAAATCTATTAAAGAACCGAAGTTCAGGGATGTTAGCTACAATATTGTAAATTATGGTGCAGTGGCGGACGGAAAAACGATGTCAACTGCGGGTATCAGAAAAGCAATTTTAGCCTGTTCACAAGATGGCGGCGGAAAAGTAATTGTTCCTGCTGGAAAATTTTTGACAGGTCCTATTCATCTTGAAAATAATGTCAATCTTCATTTAATGGAAGGTGCAGAAATTCTTTTCAGTACCAATCCCGATGATTTTTATCCGTTAGTTCACACCTCATTTGAAGGAATGGAACTGATGAATTATTCGCCGCTTATTTATGCCAAAAACAAAAAAAATATTGCGGTGACTGGCAAAGGTATTCTGAACGGACAGGCCAGTAATGACAACTGGTGGACGTGGAAAGGCAGTTCAGCATATGGTTTTAAGCCAGGAATGCCAAGCCAGCTAGACCCAAACAATCTGCCGAAACTAATGGAAATGGCGGATACAAATGTTCCGGTTTCGCAGAGGACTTTTGGTAACGGACGTTACCTAAGACCTAATTTCATTGAACCTTTTGAATGTGAAAATGTGCTGATTCAAGGCATCACAATAATCAATGCGCCATTCTGGATCCTGCATCCTATCAAAAGCAAAAATATCATTGTTGATGGTGTTAATATCCGCAGCCACGGACCGAACAATGATGGTTGCGACCCTGAATATTCGCAAAATGTGCTTATTAAAAATTCAATTTTCAACACGGGTGACGACTGTATTGCAATCAAGGCCGGGCGTGACGAAGAGGGAAGACGGGTTGGCATCATGACTGAAAATGTGATCGTAAGAGACTGTAAAATGATCGACGGACACGGCGGTGTGGTCATCGGAAGCGAAATGTCAGCAGGTGTACGCAATGTATTCGTTTACAATAACCACATGGATTCACCCGAGCTCGACAGAGCGATCCGCCTTAAAACAAACAACGTGAGAGGCGGTGTTGTTGACGGTGTTTTCGTGAAAAATCTTACGGTAGGTGAGGTGAAAGAAGCAGTGCTGCATATCACCATGAACTATAAAGATTATAAAAACCGAACAGGAAATTTCACGCCACAGATCAGAAACATTCTGCTTGAAGATGTAAAGGTGAAGAACGGTGGTAAGTACGCCATCTTCGCGGACGGTCTTGAAAACTCTAAAATTCAGAACATCACTTTTAAAAATGTGACGATTGATAAGGTGAAAGCCAACTTCAACGTGAAATCTGTAGAAAACCTGAAACTTATCAATACAAAAATAAACGGAGCGCAAACCGAATATACTCCGAACTAAATTTAACTATATGAAGAGAAATACATTAACCGTCAGCTGTATTGCAGCCGTGTTTTTTCTTGGAATCAGCGCGCACGCGCAAAGCGTACAGGACACAGTTACCCGCGAAAATAAGATCGATGAGGTGGTTATGATCGGCTACGGATCTGTTCGCAAAAGCGATCTTACAGGGTCTGTGTCTACAGTGAGCGGAGATGCATTAAAGCAAATTCCTGTATCGAACGTCGCTGAGGCACTTACAGGCAAAATCGCTGGTGTGCAGATTACCACCACTGAAGGTTCGCCTGATGCAGAAATCAGTCTCAAAGTTCGGGGTGGTGGTTCTATCACGCAGGACAGCTCGCCTCTGATCATCGTTGATGGTTTTCCGGTAAGCGGAATGAGTGAGGTGACACCTTCTGATATCGAAACAATAACAGTCCTTAAAGATGCATCTTCAACCGCAATTTACGGTTCGCGTGGTGCGTACGGTGTCGTTTTAATTACGACTAAAGGTGCTAAAGGCGGTAAAGTGACCGGTACATTCAATTCGTTTACGGGCTATAAATGGATCGCGAAGAAAATAGATGTCTTAAAGCCTTACGACTATGCCAAATGGCAGTTCGAAAATGCGCTTCTTTTGAATGATGTTGCATCATACAACGAATTTTTCCTCCCTTTTAATCAGATCGATCAGTACAAATCTTATGAAGCTTTAGACTGGCAGGATCGAATTTACGGAAACATAGGCGTCGTTCACAGCAACGATTTTGGTGTACGTGGCGGGAATGATAAGACCAGCTTCAACATTAACCTTGCTAATTATAAGGACGACGGTATCATGCTCGGCTCGGGCTTTAACAGGGACAACGTGACCGTAAACTTAAAGAATAAACCAAGAAACAACGTTGATTTATCAGTTACGTTCAGATATTCAAATACCGATATACAGGGTGGCGGTGCCAATGAGCAGAAAGAGTTTTCAAACACTGACGCCAGGCTACGCCACAGTGTGGGATATTCGCCAATTGATATTCCGGCACTTACAACCGATGATACAGATGAAGCTGAAGCAGGCTACCTTGTAAATCCATACGTTGCTGTACGGGATAATGACCGCAGACAGAACAAAAAAAATTATACGGTACAGGGAGGTTTGGGCTGGACGATCATCAAAAATCTGAAATTCCAGTCGAATGTAGGTATGGAATTCTCGAGAAATAACGATTACCGCTATTACGGAAGATCTACATATTACGCAAGAAACAATGCGCCCGCGGATTTACAGGGACAACCGGGGATGACTTACACGAATGTTGAACGTGAAAGTTTCAGAATTGCCAATACCCTTAATTATGATTTTAAAAATATTTTAAATGATAACCATTCTTTAAAACTCATGATTGGTCAGGAATACAATAATTTAAAATCAAACACTTTTTCCACAATCAATTTTGGCTTCCCAAAACTATTTTCTTTTGATGATACTATTAACCTGACCTCCGAAGCGGACTTCTTCAGCATAAATAATGTGTACGCGCCGGAAGACCGAATGCTTTCATTCTTCGGTAGGTTAAATTATGATCTACAGAACAAATATCTGCTTACTGCAACATTAAGAGCTGACGGCTCAAGCAAATTTTTGGGTGACAACATATGGGGATACTTTCCGTCTGTAGCTCTGGCCTGGAAGATCAATGAAGAAAATTTCCTTAATGATGTTTCCTGGATCAAATTACTGAAGCTGCGCGGCAGCTATGGCGAGGCCGGAAACAACGCCATCCCGACAGGCGTGAACGTTCAGAATTTTCTGTCATTTAACAATAACTGGATCAATGGGGTTTCGAGCTATTGGGCAGCAGACAAAATTCTCGCAAATCCGGATTTGAAATGGGAAACGACCATTTCGCAGAATTTAGGCTTAGACTATGAGTTGTTTAACGGAAGAATATCCGGTAATGTTGAGGTCTATAAAAATATTACCAAAGATCTTCTCATCCCGTTCCCCACACCAGGCACCGGATATGATGCACAGTGGAGAAATATGGGTGAAACGCAAAATCAGGGTGTAGAAACTTCGTTAAATATTGATGTGATCAACAAAGAAAATTATTCACTGAATCTTGGTTTTAATGTCTCATTCAATAAAAACAGAATCAATGCGCTTGGCAGCGGTATGGAGGAGTTGTTACAGTCATCGAACTTCGCCTCGGCGGTAGGTTATGATTATCTGGTCAGAGTAGGTCTGCCTCTTGGTGCGATGTACGGATATCAAAACGATGGCAGATATGAAGTCTCAGATTTCGATTATGCCACCGGATCACCTGTACTGAAAACCGGTGTTGCCAATGCATCTTCGATTGTGGGTGCCGTGAAACCTGGTGCTATGAAACTGAAGGATCTTAATGGTGACGGCATCGTGAACGCCGATGACCGAACAGTTATAGGAAATGCGGCACCTAAACATACCGGTGGATTTACCCTGAACGCGACTGCAAAGAATTTTGATTTCTCGGCAGGTTTCAACTGGAGTGTGGGCAACGACATTTACAACGCCAATAAAATTGAATTCACCACTAGCACGGTATCATCACCTGACGGACAGTTCCGCAACCTAAGCACAGCAATGGCCGACGGTATCCGCTGGACTAATATGGACGCGGCAGGTAACCTTGTTACCGACCCGGATCAGCTGGCCGCTCTTAATGCAGGAACTACATTGTGGTCACCCTTCATGCCGAGATATGTGTTCAGCGATTGGGCGGTTGAAGACGGCTCCTTCCTGAGGCTGAATACGTTAACACTTGGATATTCACTGCCAGAAAGTCTTGTAAGAAGTATCAGGCTTACCAAGTTCAGAGTATACGCTTCCGCGTACAACGTATTTGTAATCACGAATTATACAGGAATGGATCCTGAAGTTTCTACAAGAAGACAGACACCGATGACGCCGGGCGTTGACTATTCAGGCTTTCCGCGCAGCAGACAGGTTGTATTTGGTGCAAACGTCAGTTTTTAAATAAACACATATTCATCATTCTATAAATTATAAAAAATGAAAATCTCAATAAAACTTTCGGTCTTGCTGATGTCGCTCGCAGTACTTTCCTGCAAGCAGCTTGGCGATGATTTGCTTACTGTGGATTCGCCTTCAGCCTCCTCTGAAGCAGTGATATTCTCAAACCCTGACCTTGCTAAAGGCGCAGTAGACGGAATCAAGATACCTATGGCGGAGACCAACTCTTACAGAGGAAGATGGATCCCATTCTATGGTATGAATACAGATTCAGAATGGCTGAACTCATCAGAATCAACTTCTAATGACAATGCGGATCTGGTAGTTTACGATCCGAAACCCAACAACAGCCAAATGAACACGGCAAATAATGTTTGGGCACAGATGTACAACGGTATTGAAAGAGCGAATCTTTGTATCCGGGGTTTACGTACCTACGGAAATCCAACGCCGGGCTCTGAGCTTGGTTATCTTCTGGGTGAAGCACTTACCCTGAGAGCAGTTTATTATTCAGATCTTGTAAAAGGTTGGGGCGATGTTCCGGCCAGATTTGAACCGATCAACACTGAAACGGTGTACGTACCGAAATCGAGCAGGGATGTAATATACAAACAGATACTGGCAGATCTTGAAGAAGCGGAAACTTTAGTTCCATGGCCAAATGGTAATGCTGCAACATCCTCAGTAGAAAGAATTAACAAAGCTTTCGTAAAAGGCTTGAGAGCAAGGGTTGCGCTGGCTGCCTCAGGTTATTCTCAATATCCTGACGGTATCAGAAGAAGTAATGATCCTGAACTTGCACCGTCCAAGCTATATCCTCTTGCTCTGCAACTTTGCCGCGATGTCATCAACAGCGGTACAGCGCGTCTAGAAACATCATTTGAAGGTCTTTGGAGAAAATACAATCAGGAAGTTTTGGCTGCTGGCAACGAGTCACTGTGGGAAATACCTTTCGCACCCGGTCGAGGCCGCGTACTTTTCACTTTCGCGATCAATCATACCAATAACAACCAATACCAGCAGATGGGTAACAACAGAGGTGGACAGGGTGGCCCGTTGCCTAATGTTTTTTATGATTTCGACCAGGCTGATCAAAGACGAAATATCACCTGTATTCCTTACAAATGGGGATCTGCTGTTGCCGGTAAAGCAAAACAGGAATTGGGTGCCTTCAACAGATGGTATTTTGGTAAATACCGTTTCGAGTGGATGAACCGTATCGTAACTTCTACCAATGATGACGGCGTAAACAAAATCTACATGAGATACGCTGAAATTCTTCTGATGGCAGCCGAAACTGCAAATGAACTTGAAGGACCTGCGGCTGCGGCACCTTACCTGAAACAAATCAGAAACAGAGCATTCGCGGCTGTTGACAGACCAGAAAAAGTAGAAAATTACGTGAATGCACTTACTTCTAAAGCTGCGATGTTTAACGCGATAGTGGAAGAACAGAAATTTGAATTCACCGGGGAAATGGAGCGTAAATTGGCCCTGATCAGATGGAATTTACTCGGAACGAAAATGGCAGATGCAAAAGAAAGAATGACCGAGCTTAAAAACCGCACCGGAAGATATGCCAACGTGCCTTCCACTCTGTATTACAAATATGCTGCTGATAATGAAACCTTAATAATTTATGGCCTGAACAGAGGCGAATTTGATAATCCTGGTGCCGGGTGGACTTCGGTAGACTGGACTTCACTTTCAGATTCTAAAATTGCCGCACTCTACAGAAACAATCCTGATACAAAACAGTTTTGGCCGATCTGGCAGGTGTTTTTAGATTCAAGTAACGGAACTTTATCAAATGACTATGGCTACTAGTTCTTACATATAACTTTCCTTAAAAATTGCTGTTTAATCTTTTTCAAAAGGATTGAACAGCAATTTTTTTTTAACAGTACAAACCAATAACAAACATTATTAAGACATGAAAAAAAATTTCCTCTTAACTTATCTCTTCATTCCGGTGATGTCGCTTTTTGGGCAGCTTACCGATGTATGGGATTTTGGCGCGCAGCAGCTTGATCCTGCGCAGTTTAACAACAAACTCACTGTTTCAGTGATTAATTCCTGGTATAGCCCCGCCATTACGCCGGGTTCTGTAAGCACATCCAATGTATTTCCTTCTACCTTCACGGCAGGAGAACTTTCCTGGACGGGCGGTAACAATGACAGACTGCGTACCATCAATCAGGCCTTGACGCGCTACGACGAAAATATAGCTTCCGTAACCGGCTACACAGGTAGGGTTTACTGCAACGCTATTCCTACGGTTACTGCAGGTCAGCCGAATGCAAGATATTTCCGTATGACACTTAATGCTGATGATGAGGTGAAAGTAATTTCCAGAGGTGATACCGCAGGAAATCTTACCTTCAGTTTTGCGGCTGACGCGGCTGTTCAGAATGATAAATTCGCGACTACAGCTACTTCAGGAGCTGTGACGGAAGCTACTTTCGTGGCTAAACAAACCGGGACATATTTCATTTATGACGCGCTAGCCAAAGGTAGTTTTTACCGTATTTACAGAAAGGCTGCGACCTACACAGCAGTTTCAGGGACCGTTGATGTGTCTCAGGCCTCAGGAATTCCGGCCGGATATTCACTTATTTTCACAAATGCTGCCGGTAAAACCTGGAGTGTGCCCGCAAATTCAAACAGCTATACGGTAAATCTACCGGTGGGATTTGATTATACCGTAAGTTTAGCTGATGCCAGCGGATTTATCGTAACCTCAGGTGAAAATTTCAGCACCGTTGGTGCTTCCAATACGTTGATACACAATATCACAGTTGCTTCCGTAAGTCTTTATACGGTGACTGGAAACATTACAGGACTTGATGGTGAGATTGCGAATTTATCACTGACGTTTACACCGGATCCTTTGAGTGAAAGCATCTATGTGCCGAACCCAGTGGTGAATACCGCTAATTCAACTTATTCGGTTCAGTTGGCTCCGAATATTCAATATACTATTTCAGCTGCTGGAGTAAATGATTTTGAAATCACGAATAATACTTTAACGATTACCGGAAACACAACGTATAACATCACTTTTGCGGCTAAGCCAAAACACGCAGTTAATTTAAATATGGCAGGTCTCGATGCAGCCCAGTTGGCGGCACTTAATGTAACATTTACAAACCTGAACGAGCCGGGATATGTTTACAGTTTTTCTGATCTGCAAAACATTTCTTTGCGAAACGGCATTTACAAAATTTCGGTCACCGGGCTCAATAACTATCCCGTAGAACTGGCACTAACATCCAATCTCACAGTAAACGGCACTGCTGCTTCTAAGACGCTTGCATTCAAACCTGTCAATGTCTGGTCATTTGATGATCAGCAGATCAATACCAGCACCACAGCCTATTACAAAGGCATGCAGCTGAACGGCCAGGTTACAACAGTTCCTGCCTCGGGTCATCTCACGGCTAAACCGGGAGCAATCCTCGTAGTGCCCGTGAAACCCGGCGAAAAAGTGAAAGTTTCGTACTACTATACCGCGAATTTCACGGTAGAAGGTGGATCGACTTATTCCACAGCAACAAATTCGACTTCGATCACTGAGACTATGGAATACATTTACCAGGGATCTTCGGCCGGAAATGTTACCATTACAGTAGGAGGTGCCGCTGGCTCGACCTCGTATTTCACGGAGATCCGTACCACACCTAATGTACCTTACAGTGCGCAACTTACGGTAGGAGCGGGTAAACAGTACGCTTCAGTGAATGCGGCACTCGATGCGGTATCGAGCATGACCAGAACTGAAGGTCAGCGCGTAACAATTATGATAGATCCGGGTAATTACGAAGAAATGCTTGTAATCAACCAACCGGAGGTTACTTTAAAGAATTCCGCCGCATCTCCGGGCACCGATATCTTCAACAAAGGAATTGACATTTCCCCGAACGCTGTCCGCATTACATCTTATTACGGTCACGGGTACAATTACTATTCGATGGGCAACAACCAGAAGTGGAATGAGGATGTTTTAAATGTAAATAAAGAAAACGGAGCCTATTCTTACACGAACGCTGGTTCAGGCACAACGAACGGATCGTACTGGAACGCTACTGTGGTTGTAAACGCAAAAGGTTTCGAAGCTGAAAATATTATCTTCGAGAACTCATTCAACCAATATATTTCAACCAAAGAAATGCAGGATGTAGTAGTTCCGTGGACTTCCGGAAGTCCCGGTGCGCGGCCAACAGACCTTAATAATACTTCAGTTCAAAACAAAACGCTTGTCGAGAGAGCTGCGGCACTGGCCGTCACCGCAAGTGGCGACCGTACTTTCCTGAAAAATTGCCGGATCATTGGCCGTCAGGACACATTCTATGGTGCGCAGGGCGCACGCGTTGCTCTTTACAAAGGTGACGTGATGGGTGCTGTAGATTTCGTTTTCGGAGGGATGGCTGCCGTTTTTTATGAAACTAAGTTGGTAATGAACACCAGCGAGCAGAGCAGTGATCTTTCTTACATCGTGGCACCTCAGCAAACCAGCGGCCGTGGATATTTAATGTATAAAACTACCGTTACTTCGGCAGAACCCCATACACAAACTGCCTCTGTTTACCGTTCAAAACCGGGCTATTTTGGCCGCCCATGGTCTGCGAATACCAGTGAAGCTGTCTTTTATCACACCACTATCGAAACGAGCGACTTCCCGGGATTTGCAGGTCAGTCTCTTGTATTGCCGCTTGGATGGCAGAATTCATTGGGTGGAACATCAACGGGAATGTACGAATATGGAACTGTGGAACTTTCAGGCGTAAACAATTCAGCAAACCGTGCCTCGTGGGCAACTATGCTTACTCAGCCAATGCTTACGGACGGTACCCCAATCACGACACTGAACTTCACTAAGGGTAACGATGGCTGGGATCCGTTCAACGACATCACATTGTCAACAGGCGTAGTAAAAACAGATAACGGAACGGCGGTGTACGCGGTGAAGAATGAAGTTTTTGTAAAATCGGTAAAAGGTGAGACTGTACTGAAGGTTTATACGATGGGCGGAATGCTATATAAAACATTCAGAACAAATTCAGACACAAGTTTTACAATGCCGGCAGGTATCTGGCTGGTAACGCTTCAAAATCCGAACGGTATGAAAAGTGTTAAGATAATAACCCATTAATCATTAAATGAAGGTTTTCCACGGATAAATATTAAAATTTCCGTGGAAATTCTTCCTAAATAATTTATATGAAGAAAGTATTTTTTATTGCTGCATGTTTCTGCACACTGTGGTCTGCTCATGCGCAGATCCCGTATCAGGCGGTTCCGGAAGGTTTCGGTGCAGCAACAACGGGCGGTGGAAGCACCGCACCGGTAATTGTCTCCGATTTTGCCTCATTGCGTACAAATTTAACGGCGGCCGGACCGCGTGTTATCCTGGTTTCAGGAGTAATAAACATTCCTGCGAACCAACAGATCAGTGCGGTGATTTCGAACAAATCGCTGATCGGTTTACCGGGTGCGAAACTTGTAAATGAAAATCTGCCAGGTTCCGGTATCCTCAATTTAAGAAGTGGGTCCAATAATGTCATTATCCGAAACCTTATTTTTGTAGGTCCGGGAGCGTATGACAATAATGGGCAGGATAATCTCACCAATGCCGGAACCAATATATGGATTGATCATTGTGAATTTCAGGACGGACAGGACGGAAATCTGGATAATGTAGGACAAGCTGATAATGTCACCATTTCTTGGTCTAAATTTACTTATCTAAAAGCACCAATACCCGGCGGTTCTGGCGGCAGCGATGACCATAGGTTTTCGAACCTTGTCGGTTCAAATGCTTCCGACAGACCTACAGACGGGCGTTTCAGCATTACTTACCAAAGTAATTACTGGGCGGAGGGAACGCGCGAAAGGATGCCGCGTGCGCGCAATGCAGAACTGCATATCCTGAATTCCTACTACTACACCAGCGTTCCCGGCTCAGTGGCGATTGGCCTTGGCGGTGGCGCAAGCGGCTCTTCAGTTTACGTGGAAAATACGCATTTCGCGAGGGTTTCCAGCTATTTTAAAAATTACATTTCCACCGATGGGGGTTCTATCGCAATCAAATTTGCAAACAGTTTGACAGGTACTACGGCGATTCCAACCTCGATGGACATAGGTACAGTAAGCGCGCCTGCCTACTCATACTCAGTAATTCCGATGACCGATGTAGCTAAATATGTAGCCGATACCAGTTGCGGTGCCGGTGCGACGCTTCAGGTGAGTACGCAGGGCATCATCACGCCTTCGCCATGTTCTTTCATGGGAACAGCGAATGTGGCTGCGAAAACCGTAAAACTTTATCCCGTTCCGGTGAAGGATGTTTTACATATTGAGGTTCCCGGTTTAAAAAGCGGTGAATCCTCAATTGAGATTTATTCGGCGGACGGCCGTAAGGTATATTCCGCGTCGTCACCTTCTGTTTCGGCTAACCGGTTGACGGTAAATGTGGTGCATCTTGCGAAAGGATCCTACTTCGGAAGGCTGCAGCAGGGCGGCCAGACGTACCCGTTAAATTTTACGAAAAATTAAATCAATTTTAAATTAAATCAACAGCGTATCCAATAGCGGGTACGCTTTTTTTGTTTTTAAAGACAGCTACTAGATAAATTTACACTAATTGCAATCGATTATTTAATTAATATGACGAATTTTTATGTTTTCGAGGCTTTTTTTTGGTAAAATACCACTGAATCTCCGGCATTTCGACATTATTACAGGTTCTGCATTTATTAATACAAGCGGAGGCACTATCTCCGTTATAGGCAAACTTTTGAAATTGCTTTGGAAACGGACATTTTTTAAGCTAAACCTATCCGTTTTATGTTGTTGCTCAAATAATTATATAAAATATTTCAGTAAATCAAGACGGTATTAAAATTGTTGTTATATTTGTGTAATCGATTGTATTAAATTAAAACAAACAAAACAACGCATTAAAATTTCGCATCATGAAAAAAAAATTACTAATTGCTTTCACGGCCGTTTTGGCAATGTTCTCAGCGAAAGCACAGACTACGACATGGGATTTCAGTAATGATTCGGCTAACTGGCCGCTAAACTCAGGAATCGGTACAAGTCCTATCGTTAAACAGGGATTGGGGATGTATCCGATCTCCACAAATTCCAATTTCGGCGCTGTTACCAATTCTTCGCAAGTGACATTCTCTGACGGGTACGTAGCTACCGGAAACCGTCTTCAAACCAACGGTGGAGGTAGTGCTGCCGCCGGAACATATAAGCCGACGCAACGCTACTTTTTTGTTCAGGTGAGCGGGGCTGCTACGGTAAAATTATGGTACAAGAGCGGAAGTGGCGGCGCGGTGCGTTCAGCTTTCGTAAGTGACGGTAATACTGTTCTTTATGGTTCCGCAGCTACAAGCCCATCGGCATCCCCGGCGGATACAGCGATTCTTACAGCAAACGTCCCTGCAGGTACTTTCTACATTTATACAGATGCAGCCATCAATTTCTATAAAATAGAGGTAACAGGAGCAACTGTAACGACGACTTTAAACTCTAACACGCTTTCAACGACGGGTAATGCCACTACAAAAGTATCAGCAAATGTATTTTCAGATCGCGGAAACGTGTATGTTTCAAATGTTTCCGGTGATACTAAAGTAAACGTATATACCGCAAACGGACAGCTTGTAAAATCTTTAAACACTAAATCTGATGTAAATTTCGCTTTGAAAACAGGCGTTTATATGGTAAATTTACAAACAGACAAAGGCGTAAAATCACAGAAAGTTCTGGTAAAATAACATTCACTTTTTGACTTAACAAAGGCAGCATTTTTTTAATGTTGCTTTTTTTTGCTTGAAACTATTTGAAATATCAACGGTTCTGACTGTAGTCAACATCCATTATACCGATAATTTCCTGTCCTGCAAAAATCATGATAGTAGTCATTTTCAGCAGTTTCTTTCCTGTAAACGAAAAACACACATGCTACAATCTTTCCGGTTTACCGGAAGAGTCTATGAACGGGTGTAACAGCCATTCCGGTCTTCGGAAAACCCCAAGCACGCGTGTAATGACTTTTCCGGTAGTCCGGACAAACAAAAGCACGGGTGCAG
Source organism: Bacteroidota bacterium (assembly GCA_023419095.1). Lineage (GTDB taxonomy): Bacteria > Bacteroidota > Bacteroidia > Flavobacteriales > Weeksellaceae > Kaistella. The sequence continues at coordinate 19,482 of JAEZYN010000050.1, forward strand.
GACGCTTTCCGAAATTGGAGCAGCGCCGCCACAGTTTTCCTGAAATAAGTGGCATCAGGATGCAACACTTACTTATAAAACCAAAAAAAACCTTCCCCTAAAAGAGGAAGGCTAAAAAATAAATTAATCCTTAAAAACTTACTTTTTGATGATCTTTTTGGTTACAGTTCCGCTCTGTGTGGTAATCTTCACAATATACATACCGGTACCCAATCCGCGTACATCGATCGATTTCACGTTTCCGTTTTCTGTTTTTACCAGACTTCCGGTTGTGCTGAAAATGCTTACGTTCCTCACGTTTTCATCTGTCCTGATAAACACGTTTTCGGTCACAGGATTTGGATATACCAGAAGTTGCATCTTCACTTCTTGGGCCTCAGCACCCAGTACCACATCGTCGTAAACAGTCTTCATGTAATAGAGGTTTGTGGTGTCACCTTTAAGGATTTGGTTGGTGCCAGCCGGTACATTAAGAATCGTGATCACTCCGTTGGCGCCCGCAGGAACGGTATAATTGGTTCCGTTCAGTTTTATTTTGCCTGCGAAAGTAGGATCGAACACAAGGGTAAGTGTCGATTTCTTCGCTGCAGAGAAACTGATGGTTGTCGCGGTTTCAATCTTGAGTCGTTTCGTCAGCGTGTTGCCATCATACGTGTTTGATCCGTCCGTGGAATTCATGTTCCCGGAAATGGAATAGAATGAACTGATCTTACCGTCCGTTGTGAAATTATGGATGAACGTGCTTTCCGTGGAAGCTTCACCAAGCGTAACAATTCCTGTACCTGAAACCGGCGTACCAGTGCTTCCGGATGTAGTAACGGTGAAGGTTACGTCAGCTGTCGGAGTGCCGGTGACCGTTACGGTTTTTGCGGTAATGTTTTTAGCGAAAATAAGGCCGGAAGCCGGTAAACCTTCCACTACAACGTCATTGGCTGTTCCGCCCCACGTGAAGACCATATTTTGGATTGGTGTTCCGGCAGGTACGGTCTGGTCGTTGTTTTCCGGTATAATCAATGTCTGGGTGCTTACTACAACCGGCGTTTCGCCCTGCACGTAAACCAGGCTGCTGGTGTAGTTGTTCAGCATATCTCTGAGGCCGGTGTTCACATCGTAAGAAGTGTCGTCGGCAGGTGTGAATGTCCATTTCATATCGCCACCGTCAACGCGACCCGCGTACTGCATCACTTTTGCCTTTGCTGTTTCGGGCTCATCAATGATGAGATCTTTTATGTAATGTGCCGCGTCGGTATCGAAGTTATTGTAAGCTGTACCACCTTTTTTAGCCTTAATTGATGCGCTCACCACTTCGCCTCTTGTTGCAGCAACATACGCATCGAACTCTACGGGATAATTCACCGCGTCGTAAGCCACAAATCGGTTTTGGCCGCTCATGCTGTTGTTAAAGGCTTTTATTACACCACCGTTTTCGCTCGAAAATGTACCGGGACCAGAAAATATGTCGGAACCCTGCATCGAAATCAACATTGGGTACTTTGTATTTCTGAAAAAGTTTCCTTCAAGAAACAGTGAGGAGCCCATCGTAGCGCCTGCACCGTATTTCGAATTCCCGTCGAAATAGTTGTTGTAGACATGTGCCGAGTAATAGCGGACTCTGGGATGGCGAGAATCTGAATGGTCGTACCAGTTATGATGATAAGTTGCAAAAAGTCCGGCTGCCATACCTTCGCTTAAGCCTAAAAGATTTGCTTTTCCGCTGTCCCAAAAATGGTTGTAAGATAAGGTTACATAAGTAGATTTTTTCACGTCCATCGCTCCGTCTCCTTTGGCCTGGTCTGCGTCACCACCAGCTTTGCCATAGAAAAGGTCGTTGTTGTGAACCCAGATATGATCATTGCCCTGCTGCAAACCAATGTTATCGCCTTCAGATGCGTCAGTAAGCATGAAACCCAGATTTCTGACCTCCACATTAGAAGCGTTTTTAATTCTGAGTCCCCAGCCGTTCGCGTAGGCATCTTCACCCACACCTTCTAATGTGATCGAACTGGAGACAAGATTATTGTTTTCGATGACAATATCTCCACCGAGCAGGTAGCTCGGGTCAGTGATATTCCCGATGAGTCGTACCGCTAATGGGCGGTTGTCTTTTCCTTTTTTAAAGCCGTCGAGAATAGTTTGAAGGCCCACGCAAGGATTTGTAGTAGCACCCGTAACGTTAAGTGTTACTGTATTCTTGGTGTTTTGCGTGATGTAGATTACCACCGCGTTATCTTTCAGCGTACCATCTATATTATAAGCTCCGGGCACTCTTCCGCCCTGATGTGCAAAACCGTTTCGGTCGTGCGGCAGAACTTCGATGGGACTGGAAACTGCCGGATCGCCTTCTGTGCCTGAAGTTACCGGTACAACCTTAACGGTATAAGTTCCCGCTGCAAGTCCTAAAACATCAGCCCTGAAATACGTTCCGTAGCTTCTGATGAGGTGGGTGTCAATCTTTTTGTCTGTAATTCCTGCACCCGAATAGTAAACATTATAGCTCTCGGCGCCCACTATGGGTTCCCATTTAACGTAGGCACTTTCCAGAGAGCCTTTTTGCTGGGTAATGTTGGCAGTCTGCGCATTCAGAAGTGCGATGCTGAATACCCAACTCAAAATAAATAAAAATTTGTTCATACTTCGATCAATTTATTGAGATTTCTATTTTATGTAATGGATTACACAAAGTTATTTGATTTAATTATATATGCAACATTTTTCTTCATAATTCGCTTTCTTTTTTCGAAATCTCCTATTAACAATAACTTACGCTTGTTATTAGTATTGATTTCTTAAAAACTCAAAGGTTTTTATTAAAACTTTAATCCCTAAATTCATCAATATACACGCTTTACGACTGCGGTAATCTGATAAATTATCATATATTTGTGTAATCGATTGCTTATTTTGTTGGTCTGATTTCGAGTTTGAGATAACCAGATATATGCGGTTTATGAAGTGTTTTTGCATAACTTTTTTGATGATATATTTTTCTCTGGTTTGTGCGCAGTTGCCCAGAGACAGCTCATTTACCAATTATTCCGAGCTTCAGAAAGTACGCAAGAAATACCCCGACGCTCAGTTAACTGTGCCAGCTGTCAAATCTTCCGTTTCACTTGCCGAAAATGTCATCTACACTAGTTTTCCGGAGCGAAAACTTCACCTTGATGCATACATTCATGAATCAATTGGTAAAAAATCGGCCGTGATCCTCATACATGGAGGCGGCTGGAAATCTGGAAATAAAGAAATGATGAAACCACTCGCGATGGCAGTTGCCAATAAGGGTTTCAACTGTTTTGCAGTGGAGTATCGCTTATCATCCGAAGCAAAATATCCGGCAGCAATTGATGATGTGTTAAATGCAATTCGTTTCCTGAACGAGAATGCTGATAGATTTAATATCGATCCCAAAAAGATCGTGGTTTTAGGAACGTCTTCGGGTGGACAGATGGCGTCGTTAATCGGGACAAAATACGCTGGACAAATTGCAGCGGTCATTAATATTGATGGAATTCTGGCCTTCAATCATCCCGATTCCGAAGAAGGCAGTGCTGCAGCAGCCTGGCTGGGCGGAACTTTGGCAGAGAAACCTGAAATTTGGGCAGAGGCTTCGCCTGTAAGTCATGGAAGTGAAAAATCTGCACCGACCCTCTTCATCGCCAGTCAGCACAAACGCTTTCAGGCTGGCAGGCAGGATATGATAAAGATGCTCGATAAGTATTCAATATATTCACAGACGCAAATAATCGATAATTCACCGCATACTTTCTGGATGTTTGACCCATGGTTTGATCCAGTAGTCGGCTATATAACGCGTTTTATTAATCAGCAATTTAATGCTCAAAAAATTCAGTCTAAATGAAAATTACAATGAAATTAATACCGAAGATTTTCGCGGTTTCCACGCTGGCGCTTCTTGTAAACTGTACTACAACGCAGAACGCCGCTGCTGGACAGAGTGTAAAGACTTACGCTGAACTTTCAGTGAAGGAAGGCGGGCAGTGGAACGGAAAGAAATACGAAGGCGGTACATTCAGGAATGTAAATGAACTTACGCTACCCTCCACGCATACAGACCATTCTTACTACATCCGCTACGAAGGTCCGGGCTGGGAAAGCAATAAAGTGGGCTACAGGCTGTACCTTGACTGGCGAAACGCGATTGATATTTTTGGGAAACTGACCGAAGATATGGTTCTGCAGGATGTGGGACAGGACGGTTTTGATTCTTATCACAACATGAGTGATTGGGGTGCGGATATCCTGAAAGTCGGCAAAGGACTTGGTATCGGTTCCATTGGACGGATTGTAAATAATGAATTGCTTCACTTTAATAAAGTAGAAAAAACGTCGGCGCGGGTTCAAAATTCAACTTCCAACTCAAAAGTTTTTGTTGATTATAAAGGGTGGGAAACGAACGGTGAAACCACTGACCTAAGCTCAGAACTTACTATTTTCCCGAATCAGCGCTACACCCAGCACACCATTCAAAGCAGCGAGGCAATGACCGGCATTGTGACCGGCATTGTGAATCTTTACAAGCTCCCTACCGTTAAAAAAACAAGCACGAACGGTAAATGGGGATATATAGCGACATTCGGTAAGCAAACTTTGTTCAATGATAACCTTGGGATGGCTGTTTTCTACAGGACAGACGATGTAAATAAGGTTTTTGAGGGGGCGACAGATCATTTGGTTGAGTTTAAACCTACCACAAAGAAAATTACGTTCTACTTCCTCGGCGCTTGGGAAAAAGAAATTAACGGAATTAAGACTGAGGCAGATTTCATGAAATATTTGGATGAAAATCTGAATAAATTAAACCAAACCAACGAATTAAATTAAGCTGATGATTTCTAACAGAATAAAAATGCTCGCTGCAGCAATCTTCGGAACTCTTGTGCTCACAGGCTGCAAAACTGTTTCAACGGCGGGGATGGAGGTGCCGTCGGACAAAAAATGGTCGGAAAGGATGGCGCTGACATTAATGAAAAAGTATCCGGAAGCCTATATGCTCGACGATAAAACTGCACCGAAATGGGATTATGTACATGGCCTGGTGATGATTGGCTTTGAAGAACTTTACAGAAAAACCAACAATTCGGAATATGCGGATTACGTTAAAGGCTACGCTGATGCAACCATCGATGCTAACGGTAAGATCCCAAGCTACAAATTCGAGAACTACAATATCGACATGATAGTGGCCGGTCATCCTCTGTTCGATTTATACGACAAAACAAAGGACGAGCGGTATCTCACGGCCATGAAAACCCTGCGTTCGCAACTCGAAACACAGCCCAGGACTTCTGAAGGCGGTTTCTGGCACAAGAAAATTTACCCGAACCAAATGTGGCTGGACGGCCTTTTCATGGGCTCGCCCTACTATGCACGTTACAATACGAGATTCGAGAATGGCGACAAATTAAATGATGTTGCGCTTCAGTTCGAACTGGTTCAGAAAAATATGGTCGATCCCAAAACAGGTTTGCTATATCATGGATGGGACGAAAGCCGGGAAATGCCGTGGGCGGATAAAACCACCGGAAATTCACCAAACTTTTGGTCAAGGTCGCTTGGCTGGTACGCGATGGCTTTGGTAGATGTTCTCGATTATTTTCCGAAAGATCATCCAAAAAGACCACAGCTCATTTCTTATCTGAACAGGCTTGCCAAAGCGGTGACTAAGTATCAGGATGCGTCCGGACTGTGGTTTCAGGTGACAGATCAGGGGAACAGGGATGGCAATTACCTCGAAGCTTCCGGTTCGTCTATGTTTGCCTATGCTTTCGCGAAAGGTGCCAACAAAGGCTATCTACCGAATGAATACAAAGCAGTTGCAAATAAAGCTTTCGATGGATTGGTTAAAAACCTCATCACTGTTTCACCCGAAGGTTATGTCACGCTTACACACGTGTGCGCGGTTGCCGGATTAGGCGGAAAACCTTACCGCGACGGGTCTTTTGAGTATTATGTAAATGAGAAAAAAAAGGATAACGACCCCAAAGGTACAGGCCCTTTTATTCTTGCAGCACTTCAGCTAAACAGATAATAAAATGAAAAGGCGGCTGGTATTTTTAGTTTTACTTATTTGCAGCGTAAATATTTCGCTGGCCCAAACGCCTGAAAAGCAGTGGAGCAAAATGGCGTTTTCGAAAGATGAAGCTTTTTTGCGGTCAGCTGATGCCCTTAGGATTGCACAAAACATCCTGGTGTACCAAAAGAGCAATGGTGGCTGGGGAAAGAATATCGCCGTGCAAAATGTGCTTTCTGAAGCAGAAAAGAAAAGAATTACAGCGTCGAAAGATGAGCTGAAAGTCACCACAATTGATAATAATGCAACCGTTCAGGAACTTACGTTTCTGTCGAACGTATACCGTTTTCACAAAAAGCCGGAATTTCGGGAAGCTCTTCTTCGCGGTATCGGATTTTTGCTTGAAGCTCAATACGAAAACGGCGGCTGGCCACAGTTTTATCCCATTCAGAATAATTATAGTTCCCACATCACGTATAACGACGATGCGATGGCGCGCGTCCTTTTCCTGTTCAAAACTATTTTAGATGAAGGTGAAAGATTTCCGGTCGCAATTCCGGCGGAAACTTTACAAAAAATCAAATTATCTTTTTGGAAAGGCATCGATGTCATTCTTAAAACGCAATACCGGCAAAACGGAAAGTTGACCGTTTGGGGCGCGCAGCACGACGAATATAACCTGCTTCCTACAAAAGCTCGGGCTTATGAGCTTCCGTCACTCAGCGGAAAAGAATCCGCCACACTTGTCTTGTTGCTGATGTCGCTCGATAAACCTTCAAAACAGGTAATATCCGCCGTGGAAGATGCGGTAGAATGGTTTGAGCAAAACCAGCTTAAAGGATTTAAAGAAATAGAAGTTTCAGATGATAAGAAACTAGTCGCTGATCCTGCCGCGCCGCCAATGTGGGGCAGATTCTATACACTGGACACCAACGAGATATTTATGACCGGGCGCAATGGCGAGATGAAACATTCGTATGCAGAAATTGAAGCTGAACGCCGCAACGGATACGCCTGGTACACTTATGAACCCGCAAAAGTTTTAAAAAAATATGACACGTGGAAGAAAAAGTATGTTAAAATCATTCCGGACAAATGGCAATACACAATCTCTAAGGACGGTTTAGGTGATTTCGAAACTATTCAGGATGCAATCGATCTTTTAAAATCTTTTCCCGATCAACAGATCACCCTATACGTAAAGAACGGAAAATATGAGGAAAAAGTCCGGATCCACCAGTGGAACAGCAATATAAAGATCGTAGGTGAAGATCGCGACAAAACCATCGTTAGTTTTAATGATCATTTTACTCAAATAAACAAAGGCCGAAACAGTACGTTTTTCACACCCACATTAAGCATTGAATCCAACGATATCATCCTTGAAAATCTTACAGTCGAGAATACAGCCGGCGAAGTAGGGCAGGCTGTGGCGCTGAGTATTACCTCAAACCGGGTCGCGCTGGTCAACTGTAAACTGCTCGGCAACCAGGATACGCTTTATCTGGGCGGTGAAGGCAAAATCTACATCAAAGATTCATATATAGAAGGAACTACAGACTACATTTTCGGCGGCGCCACTGCCTATTTCGAGAACTGCACACTTCACAGCAAAAAAGACTCGTATATCGCCGCACCTTCTACACCACAAGGCAGTGCGTACGGATTCGTATTTCATAATTGCACACTCACGGCCGCTGAGAATGTCAACAAAGTTTATCTCGGAAGACCATGGCGAACTTTTGCAAAAGCCGTATTTTTAAATAGTGAATTGACTGCTGCTGTCGCGCCCGAAGGTTGGCACAACTGGAACAATGTGGCCGCGGAAGGGCATGCTGTGTTTTCGGAATACAGAAATTCCGGAGCCGGTTTCAAGCCTGTAGCGCGGGTGACTTGGTCGAAACAGCTTTCAAAAAGGCAGGCAGCAAATTACACCAAGCAGAAGGTTTTAAAAACAGAAATTAACAGCAACTGGTATGAAAATCTATAAATTATTACTGTTATCAGCCGTATTGTTGGTCGCGTGTAAAGTGAATATAGGGCGCGGGAAAGTGACCATTCATACAATCGGCGATTCTACGATGGCCAATAAACCTAATCCCGACAAAAACCCAGAAAGAGGCTGGGTGCAGGTTTTAGCGCCGTATTTTAATGAAAATGTGCAGATTAAAAACTATGCAGTAAACGGCCGCAGCACCAAAAGTTTTCGTGAGCGCGGACACTGGCAGCCGGTTCTGGATGCTTTGCAGCCCGGCGATTATGTGTTCATCCAATTCGGGCATAATGATGGCAAAGACACCGATCCGGAACGCTATACCAATCCGCAGACTTCCTACCGTTACAACCTGATTCGGTATATTGAAGAAGCACGCTCAAAAGGCGCTGTGCCGGTTCTTTTTTCATCGATTGCCAGACGGAAATTCAATAAAGAAGGCGTGCTGCTTGATGCTCACGGGAATTATACGCTGGTCGCCAGAATGGTTGCTTCGGAAATGAAAGTGCCGTTTTTTGACATGCAATATTTAACCGAAAACCTGGAAATAGCTTATGGTGTGGAGGAATCAAAAAAGCTCCATCTGCATTTTGCAAATGGTGAAAACGAATTTTTCCCGGACGGAATTGAAGATAATTCGCATCTGTCCGTACTTGGTGCTAATGAAATTGCTAAAATTTTCGTGGCTGAACTAAAACGCCAGAACCATCCGCTGCAGAAATATCTTAAAGATTAAAATATAATTTGACGATAATTTACCTTTAAATCCGCTCCAGCTCATCTGCAGAGATCTGCGTTTTGAATGTTCCGTAGTTCACGGTGACTTTTTGGTTCTTCTCTATTTTTTCGATCGTTCCTACGCTTGTGCTGCCTGAAATGCGCACACGTTGCCCAACTTTTAACCATACCGCGCGCTCTTTCACTCTTTTGTCTTCAATTTTTTCATTGGTTTCCGCAATTTTTTCCTGTACGTTTTCTTTCTTGAGCTGTTGGGTGATTTTGCGTTTTACAATTTGCAGTTTTTTGCTTTCATCTTTGTCAGAGCCAAGTTTACGGAATTTTTCCTGCTCCAGAATTTTCACGAAATCTTTAACGACATCCTTGCGCGATTTTCCTTTCACATACGCATCGATGAAACTTTCTATTTTACCGCCGAACTGCAGTTTGCGGTGCTCTTCTTCATATAATTTCTGAAAATTGAAAAGTTTTTGCTGCAGCTGTTCATTGAGTTTTTCCAGATTTTCTTTTTTATTCTGGGTTGATTCTTTCTGTTCCGTGAGATTTGTTTTAAGTTTTTCAACTTCAAATTTTTCCTGCTGCAGTTTTACAATCGTTTTGTCCAGATTTACGATGTCGTGTTCCACCTTTTTCTTGGCGGAATTAATAATGAAATTCGGGATCCGGTTTTTTTGCGCCACCTCGAAGGTGAATGAGCTTCCGGCTTGCCCAACCTCAAGTTTATAAAGTGGTTCCAACGTTTTTTCGTCGAATAACATCGCGGCGTTCTGAGCATTTGGGAGTTGTTCGACGACCAGTTTGATGTTGGTGTAATGCGTCGTGATGATGGCGAAACTTTTCTTCTTGTAAAAATGTTCGAGGAAACTTTCGGCCAGTGCGCCGCCAAGTTCCGGATCGGAGCCGGTGCCAAATTCATCAATCAGCAAAAGTGTGTTGTCATCAGCTTCACGAATGATGCGCGACATCTTTTTCAGTCGCGATGAATACGTGGAAAGATGGTTTTCAATGGATTGATTGTCGCCGATATCTGTCATGATCCGGTCAAAGAAAAACATTTCCGATTTCGGATGCACGGGCACCAGAATTCCGCTTTGAATCATGAGTTGAAGCAGACCGGCTGTCTTGAGTGTAATGGATTTTCCGCCGGCGTTCGGACCTGAAATACAGAGAATCCGGTTGTGCTCGGTGAGTGTGAAAGTCTGTGGGTAAATTTCTTTTTTCTCCGCTCTGTTTCTAAGCAGCAGAAGTGGATGGAACGCGTTGACGAGCCGCAGCGTTTTGTGGCGATTGATCTTCGGCAGTATTCCTCCGATTTTTTCGGCGAATTTCGCTTTCGCGCGCGTAAAGTCAAGATCGAAAATATAAGTTTGATAATCCAAAAGCTGTGGTTGGAATTCCGCCAGTTCTGCCGTAAGTTTTCGCAGGATTTTATCGACCTCTTTTTTTTCCTCTTCCAGGTTTTCGCGCAGCTTGAAATGGTGCCGCACTACGGATTCGGGTTGGATATAGGTGATAGAACCAGTTTTGGAGACACCCAAAATTCGTCCCGGAACGCGTTTTTTGTAACCGGATTTTACGGCCAGAACCCGAATGTCTTCAATAATACTTTCGCGAATATCTTCCAGGAAATCTGTGGATGCAAGCGCACTCAGCGCCCTGTTGAAATTTTCCTGAATGGTTTTGCGCGCGTGCGAGATTTCGCTCCGCAGCGTTCTGAGTTCGGGCGACGCTTCGCTTTTCACTTCTCCAAACCGGTTGAAAACCGCATCTATTTTTACAATGATTTCTTTTTTAAAATCTAATTTTCTGACGTCATTGCTTAAGTTTATAAACAGTTCTCCGTACGTCGGAATAAATTTCTGAAGTTTGCCGATCTGTTCTGTCAGGCTTTTAATTTTAAGAAAAGATGTGTTATCCAGCCGGAAATTTTCAATCGTCATTACCTTAAGTTCCGATTCTATATCCTCATATTCGTTAAACGGAATGGCATTATCGCTTTCAAAACTTGAGACGAATTCTGAAACTTTATTTAAAGCAATTTCGGCCTCCACAAGTGAGATTGGCCGCAATTCCTCAATTTTCTGGGCAGTTTTGGGTGAGAAAGCGAACGGCGATATTTCCGCCAGCAGTTCAGGAAACTCGAGTTCCTCTAATTGGTCTTTAGTTATATGCACACCACAAATTTAATGAGATTTTCGTACATGGAATGATAAGAGATGATTTCGTATTGAAGACACCTCTTTTTTAAATCAAACAATCATGCTGGCATGTGATTTTCGTTTCGGAAGGATAAACTATTTTTGTAAAATTCAGCTTTAAAATTTAAAGATTTAAAAATGACCTGGACAGAAGTTCTAGCACCGATAAAAAACAGTTCATATTTTGAGAAATTGTGGCAAAATGTAAAACACGAATATACCAACTCAAAATGTTTTCCGCCTAAAACTCAGATTTTCCGCGCCCTTGAACTGACGCCATTTGAGGATGTGAAAGTTGTAATTTTAGGTCAGGATCCGTATCACAATGATTTTCAGGCCAATGGTTTGTGTTTTTCGGTTTCTGAACAGGTTTCTGCGCCTCCATCACTAAAAAATATTTTTACCGAACTGAATGAGGATCTTGGCATTCAGCGCACGAAGAAAGAACTGGATGACTGGGCAGCACAGGGTGTTTTATTACTGAACGCGACACTTACGGTGAAGGCGCACACACCAAATTCTCATAAAGATTTGGGCTGGGAAACTTTTACGGATCATATTATCAAGGAAATATCACTACGAAAAGAGAATGTGGTTTTTGTATTGTGGGGCGCCTTCGCGCAGAAAAAAGCCCCGCTGATTGACGAGGCTAAACATTTAATCATAAAATCTGCACATCCATCACCATTTTCAGTGTACCGAGGTTTCTACGGAAGCAGACCTTTCTCTAAAATCAATTCGTACCTGGAATCAAAAGGTAAAAGACCTATCGCGTGGTAGTGCGCTGCGTGGTCTGATCGCCGCCGCTGCCTTTTGTAATTTTAATTCCGATTTTATATTTCCCCGCAAGATCTTTAAACCCTTTGGCGGCGGTAGTTTGCGGACTTACGCTTACCAGCGAAATGGTGTTCCCGTTGAAATCCTGTGTTTTTGAATACCCTTTTTTAGCATCACCTAATGAACTGAGCTGCACCGTAACCGGTCGCGTATAAAGTCCCATAAGTTCCACTTCAGCTACGGCTACACCTGCCCACACACAGTTTACGCCTTCAGGACAGCGGCTGTCTTCAACCATTCTTTTGAAGGTCACATTCATCTCGTATTCTTTTATGAACCTGTTTTCACCTTCGTTCAGATAGATTACACCGGTTTTATCTGTCGCCATTTCGGTTTGTTCTTTTTTTGCAGTTTCCACGGCTTCAGCATCCGGTGGCAGGCCAACTGACATTTCGGGTTCCGTATTTTTCTGCGGAACTTGCGTTGCAGCAGTGGCTGCTTCGGGTACGCGGGTACTTTTTTCCTGTGTCATTTTGTTCTGGCAGGCGGCTATTGCCAGCGCGCTGAATCCTGTAATTAATAATCTGTGTATCATCGCAGTAGGGTTTTTAAAACATATCGAAAATCACTACCAAAAACATTGCCAAGCCTACGATAAAGTTAAAACCTGTTCCGTATATGAAACCGATTAAAGCGCCTTTGGTAGATCGCCATGCTTTTTTCCGGTCGCTGGCATCGTGTAAAAGTTCACCGATGAAAACGCCGAGAAACATTCCGATAAGGAAACCGAACGGTAACGGGATGAAAAACATTCCCGCAAAAGTGCCGACTACAGAACCAATGCTTCCCCAGCGTGTACCACCGTATTTTCGGGTAGTCCGCGCCGGAATGACATAATTTAAGACAATGGAAAGGAGCGTAAGCGCAGAAAAAATCCAGACGTAAGCCATCGGTAATGTTGCGTCTGTACCGAATTTGTAAATGAGCAGCCCACAAAGGCTGAGCAATAAACCGGGCAGAACAGGCAGGAAAGTCCCTAATATTCCTACCACAAGCAGAACGATACTCAGCAGGCTGATAAGTGTGTGATCCATTCTTTAAATTTAGTTAAAAGTAGGCATTAATCGGGTAAACACAAACGGATTTCATATTTTTGCGATAATGAACGAATTAAACAATACAAAGGACTTCCTGCAGGCAATGAGCGACACACTTCACTACTTTGTGAAGGATACAGTGCCCGACAGTTTTGTACTGACTGTTCAGATTGCCTTAAAATTTTTATTTCTTGTCGGCATCGTATACCTCACGGGTTTCGTGATCAGACTGCTGATGAACACAATCTTCCGTCTGTATTTTAATAATGACAGGCATCCCGTTTTAAAAGCCATCTATCTTTCGAAAATCACCAATTCCGTCGCAAATCTCCTTGCCATGCTGCTCGCAAGTTTCGCGC
>JAEZYN010000010.1 GCA_023419095.1 Bacteroidota bacterium
AATAATAATCAGGATGAGCCTTGTGGGGCTTGTCCTTTTATTTTAATAATTATAAATTCGTAAAAAAATAAATTAAAATGTCAGATAATAAAGTAGTACTGAACTACGACGGAAATTCCTTTGAATATCCGATTGTAGAAAGCACCATCGGCGACAGAGGAATTGATATTTCTAAACTGAGAGACCAAACCGGTCTTATCACCCTCGATTTAGGTTACAAAAACACCGGCGCCACCCTCAGCGACATCACTTATCTTGATGGAGACAACGGCGAACTCTATTACCGTGGTTACCCTATCGAGCAGATCGCGGAGAAATCAAACTTCACGGAGGTAATGTACCTTTTACTTCACGGCGAGCTTCCAACACAGGATCAGTTCGGAAAATTCGAAAACGGAATCAAAAAATACAATTTCGTGGCAGATGAAATGAAGAAAATCTTGGACGTATTCCCGCGCTCTGCCCATCCTATGGGCGTACTTTCTTCACTTACATCGGCACTTACAGCGTTCAATCCCAAGGCAGTGGACGTTTCTTCGAAAGAAGATTTAGACCACGCTGCCGAAATGCTTATCGCCAAGTTCTCGCACCTTTGCGCCTGGACTTACCGTAAGAAATTAGGCCTCTCCATCAACCATGGCGACAACAGCCTGAACTATGTGGAGAACTTCTACAAAATGTGCTTCCGCCGTCCGAATATTGAGTTTGAACTCGATCCGGTTGTCGTAGGCGCTTTAGATAAATTACTGATCCTTCATGCAGATCACGAGCAGAACTGTTCTACATCTACCGTGAGAATGGTAGGTTCAGCTCACACAGGCCTTTTCGCTTCAGTCTCAGCAGGTATTTCGGCACTTTGGGGTCCACTTCACGGTGGTGCAAACCAAGCTGTTATCGAAATGCTTGAAATGATCGAGCAGGATGGTGGTGACGTTGCTAAATATGTTGAGAAAGCTAAGAATAAAGATGATAACTTCCGTTTGATGGGCTTCGGACACAGAGTTTACAAAAACTTCGATCCACGCGCTACCATCATCAAAAAAGCGGCTGACGACATCCTGAACTCTTTAGGCATTGAAGACAAAGCCCTGGATATCGCGATGCAGCTTGAAAGAGTAGCGCTTGAAGACGAGTACTTCGTAAGCCGTAAACTCTACCCGAACGTAGATTTCTACTCCGGAATCATCTACAGAGCGTTAGGAATCCCAACTGAAATGTTCACCGTAATGTTCGCATTGGGAAGACTTCCGGGCTGGATCTCTCAATGGAAAGAAATGCGTTTGCACAATGACCCGATCGGCCGTCCAAGACAGGTTTACCAGGGCGCGCAAAAACGCGATTATGTAGATTTAAGCGCAAGATAAATTTTGCAGATTATTATACCATCCCTTTCGGTTTACCGGAAGGGATTTTTATTTGGGCGCCATTTCCGGCTGTCGCTACTCGCTTCCCGTCGCCTGTCGTCGCCGGGAGAGCTCAGACAGGCCGCTCCATCCGGGGCGCGGGCACCGCAGCGTACAGAAGTGGATTCACAACCGCACGACATGCTTCCGCACGCGCAGGAAATGGTTCCGCAAGTGCAAGAAATGGTTCCGCAAGTGCAGGAAATGGTCCCGCAAGTGCAGGAAAAGGTTCCGCAAGTTATAGAAATGGCTCCGCAAGTGCAGGAAATGGTATCGCAATAATGCGCGGTCATTTTTTATGTTGATTATGTGAAGAATGATCTTATTTTACTGTAATAAATTCAAAAATATCTTATAAAATTAGCAATAAAATAAAATTTTACTAAAAGTTGTAAGGTTATGCACTCTTCCTTGCATCAAATGCCCGTGCAGTAAACTGAAAATTTCAGTATCTTAACACGCAGAAAGTTCAGCTTTAAAAGGAAAACCGCGATGTAAAGGTTGTGGCAATTTTCGGTAAATGTTGGCTTTCTGAGCACACGTTCAAATAAAATTTAATGTTCCGAACCTTACACCGAAAATGGCTCGCGCTGGGCCTGATCACGCTGCTGGGTCTCAATTTCCTGGCTGTTTATATCCTGAATCATAGCATTGAGAACCGCAAACTTCTCGCGCATGCTTCCGCAGATTTGAAAGAATCGCTCCAACAGAAGGATCTGCAGAGCGACCTCATCATTTCGGCCATATTCACATTGGATGTAGTGGTGATTTTGGTGGTGCTCTACCTCATAGTGAAGACACTTATAAAGAAAATGAAAACCCAATCAAACTAAGATGAAACTCAAAAATTATATCGCTGGCCAGTGGATCGAAGGGTCAGGTGAAGAAATTCCATTATATAACGCCGTTAATGGCGAGCTTGTCGCAGTTTCCGATACTTCCGGCCTCGATTTTCAGCACGCATTAGATTACGGAAGGACCGTAGGTTACAAAAATCTGTCATCCATGACTTTCTATGACCGTGGCGAAATGCTGAAAAAAGTGGCGCTATATCTTCTCGAAAGAAAGAAGAAATATTACGAACTTTCCTATAAAACAGGCGCCACACACGCTGATTCGTGGGTTGATATCGAAGGCGGTTTCGGTACTTTTTTCACCTATTCCGGCCTGGCGAAAAGGATGCTTCCCAACACGCCGTTTTGGGTGGATGGCGACACGCAAAAGATTTCTGCAAACGGAACTTTCCTCGGCACGCATATCCTCACGCCCAGCGAAGGAGTTTCTGTACAGATCAACGCTTACAATTTTCCGGTGTGGGGAATGATGGAGAAATTATCAACTTCACTGCTTGCCGGTGTACCAAGTGTGGTGAAACCTGCATCAGCGGGTTCTTATCTTACGAATGCCGTATTTGCGGACATGATCGAAAGCGGGCTTCTCCCCGAAGGTGCCCTTCAGCTCGTGTGCGGTGAACCCGGAAATATTCTGGATTATGTTCAGGACGGAGATTCCGTTTTGTTCACCGGTTCTGCAGCTACCGGCAGAAAATTGAAATCTTTACCTTCCGTTTCCCTGAATTCTGTGCGTTTCAATATGGAAGCTGACTCACTTAACGCTTCGATCTTGGGCTTGGATGCAAAACCGGGCACACCCGAATTCGACCTTTTCATCAGGGAAGTCCGTAATGAGATGACCACAAAAGCCGGACAAAAATGTACCGCCATCCGCAGAATTATCGTTCCGGAAAATCTTGTGGGTGACGTTCAGAATGCTTTAAGCAAAGCTTTAGACCAAACAAAAATAGGGAATCCATTAAACCGCGAAACCCGTATGGGCTCCATCGTTGGTAAAAAGGAAATGGAAGTTCTGCAGGAGAAAATCAAGCTTCTGAAAGCAGAGACAGAACTTGTTTACGATGGTAAACACGAACTCGTGGATGCTGATTATGAGAGCGGCGCGTTCATGTCGCCAAAAGTTTTCTACAACGATAAACCTTTTGAGAAAAATTGCTCTCACGAAGTCGAAGCTTTCGGTCCCGTTTCGACG
>JAEZYN010000034.1 GCA_023419095.1 Bacteroidota bacterium
TATGTTTACAAAATCAGGCTGCACCAGCCAATAAATAAGGTTGTTGTGATTTGAGCCGAATCTATTTCAAGGCAAAAAACCTACTGTCGGCAGTTCACAAAAATAGAGATTTGGATTGCAGTAGAAAAGCTACATTGAATAACATATTGACAATAAGCGCTATAAGTTTTCCACAATCTGTAGATGCCGTGGTAATCGGTGTTTAGGAAGTTCATGTAAATGTTAGTTCAAAACTCTTAAAATATAGATTAGGTTTTAGCAGTAAAACTCCTTTCATTCATGAGAAAATATAAACAAATGAAACAAAGAAAACTGCCGCATGCTGTAACAAACCTGAAAGTTCGTACACCAATATTGAAAGATTTCTGCTGAATGTTATTAATTAAGGACTTACACAAATCGTACGATACGGGCAAAAGTAAACTTCACGTGCTGAAGGGCATCAATCTGACCATCGGTGAGGGTGAATTTGTCTCGATCATGGGTAGCTCCGGCTCGGGAAAGTCTACGCTGCTCAATATCATCGGAATTCTTGATGAAAAAGACAGCGGAATCTATACCCTCGACGGAATTGCGATAGAAGATCTTTCCGAAGTGAAAGCCGCCGAATACCGCAGCCGCTTTCTGGGTTTTATTTTTCAGTCCTTTAATCTCATCGGCTACAAGACCGCCCTTGAAAATGTGGCGCTCCCACTCTATTACCAGAATGTTTCGCGCAAAGAACGGAACCAGCGGGCGTTGGAATACCTTGCAAAAGTTGGTCTTGCCGAATGGGCCACACACTTGCCGAATGAACTTTCCGGCGGGCAGAAACAACGTGTCGCCATTGCGCGGGCACTCATCACCAATCCGAAAGTGATTCTGGCAGATGAACCTACTGGTGCACTTGATTCCAAGACAACTTATGACATTATGAAGCTTCTGCAGGAAATCAACGGTGAGGGCAAAACCATCATCGTGGTGACGCACGAGCCTGACGTGGCCGCGCAAACCAAACGGAATGTCATTTTGAAAGATGGCATTATAGAAAGTGACGAATTTATCACGCAGAAAGTTCTGCTCTGATCCATAATATATGTTTGATTTAGACCGTTGGAGGGAAATTTTTGAATCCATTCGCAGTAACATATTGCGGACGGTGCTTTCCGGGTTTACGGTAGCGCTCGGGCTGTATATTTTTATTGTTCTTTTTGGAATTGGTTCAGGGCTTAAAAACGCCTTTACCGAAGGTTTTACGCGCGATGCAGCCAATCTGATTTCAATTTTTTCGGGAAAAACGTCTGTTGCCTACGGTGGTTTGCAGTCGGACCGGCAGGTTGTTTTCAAAAATGAAGATTTTGAAAATGTAATTAAAAGTGATCCTTCAAAAATGGAAAGCGCCACACCACGCTACTCTACAAGCATGACGGTAAAATACGGCAAAGAAAGCGGAAGCTACCAGATAAACGGTGCCAATCCCGATGAACAGATCATCGAAAACCGCGTGATGAACGAAGGCCGATATCTGAATAACCGTGATCTTAATGAAAAACATAATGTCGCAGTGATCGGCCGCATGGTACAGCGCGACCTCATCAAAGACGGCAGCCCGATCGGTAAAGATCTGAGAATAAACGGAACATTCTTTAAAGTAGTCGGTGTTTTCTCCGATGACGGCGGCGATTGGGATGAACGTATGATCACCGTACCGATTACTACACTTCAGCAGCTTAAGAAAGGCTCGGACACAGTGAGTACAATCTTCGTGACTTACGACCAGAAGCTTTCACCTGCAGAAGCAATAAAATATGGTGAACAGCTGCAGAAAGAACTGAAAGCCAAAAACAAAGTTTCGCCCGATGATGAGCAGGGAATTATCGTTCGGAACAACGCAAAAAACATGGGCGATACCATTCAGTTTCTCTTTATCATCACGTTGATAGTCGGTTTTATCGGAATGGGAACACTGCTCGCCGGCATCATCGGTATCAGCAACATCATGGTGTATATCGTAAAGGAGCGGACACAGGAAATCGGTGTGCGTAAAGCAATTGGCGCAAAACCCGGTAGCATTGTAGGCCTGATAATGCAGGAAAGCGTCGTCATCACGGTGATTTCCGGAATTATCGGCGTCGCGCTTGGCGTGCTGTCACTGGCACTTATCGGCGACAGCCTCGAGAAATATTTTATTAAAGATCCGTCGGTGGGCTGGGGACTGATTTTCGTGGCTTTTATAAGCCTCGTGATCTCCGGACTTGTCGCTGGCTTCGTGCCGGCGTACCGCGCGAGCAGAATCAAACCGATAGAGGCTTTGAGGAGTGAGTAGGCAACTGGAAAACGTTTAAAAACAACTTTCATATTAATTTAAAATTAATCAACACAGAAAAAGATAAATGAACGTCGAAGTAGTCGATGGTGAATTGTTGAATCTAAATAATTTTCATTTATTCATTATTCACTCGGAGAAATTCGCTTTTATAATTCACCCGATGGAATTCACAAAGAAAAAACCATGAACATCATATTTAAAATAGATACCTGGCAGGAGATTTATCATTCACTTCGGAATAATAAGCTCCGTACCTTTCTTACGATGATCGGTGTGGGTTGGGGAATGTTCCTTTTCGTAGCGCTTCTGGGTGCGGCAAAAGGCATGGAAAATGGCTTTGATAAAGTGTTTGCGGGCTTTGCGACGAATTCTATCTTTCTTTGGGCACAAAATACCACGATTCCTTACGACGGTTTTCCGAAAGGCCGCAAGATGGACCTGCACCTCAGCGATCTTGAAATGCTGCCGCGCAAAATTCCACAAATCGACTATATTTCACCGCAAAACTCACGCGGGAATTTTGGCAGTCCGGGCGAAAGTTTTTCGAGAAATGACAAGAAAGCAACCTACACACTGACCGGCGATTACCCGATCGGTAACAAAATTTCCGAGAAAAAACTCGTTTACGGCCGTTATCTGAACGATGCTGATGTCACCGCCAGCAAAAACGTAATCGTGATTGGCGAAGAGATCTATAAAAACTTTTTTGATGCCAAAAAGAACGAAAACCCAATCGGGAAATCCGTCAGCGTAAAAGGAATTTTCTTTTCGGTGATTGGTGTATTTCGCGCTCCGAAAGGCGGCGGCCCGGAAAACGACCAGTCGGCATTCATTCCGCTTTCCACATTTACCAAAATGTATAATGACGGTGACAAAGTAGGTTTTTTTGCAATTGTAAGTAAACCGGATGCCGATTTAAATAAAGTAGAAGATGACGTAAAAGCCGAACTGAAGGCAAAGTATAACGTTGCTCCCGATGATACCAATGCATTCGGAAGTTTTAATCTTGGCAAAGAATTTAAAAAACTTACGGGTTTCCTCACCGGAATGCAGCTTTTGACGATTGTGGTCGGTACACTTACCATTCTCGCCGGTGTGATCGCGATTTCGAACATTTTGCTCATTACCGTAAAAGAACGGACAAAAGAAATAGGAATCCGTCGTGCGCTGGGTGCGAAACCTGCTGAGGTGCGCAACCAGATCCTGCTTGAAAGTGTGGTCATTACCCTTGCGTCCGGTCTGATAGGATTTATTTTTGGGATTTTGCTTCTGATGGTGGTGAATATGATGACTAAAGATCAGGATGAGTTTCCATTTTATAACCCGACAGTAAATTATGGCGAAGTTTTCGCAGCTATGGCGGTCATGGTGTTTTTAGGACTTGTGATCGGAATGATTCCGGCGCAGCGTGCTGTAAAGATTCGGCCGATAGAAGCGCTGAGATCTGAGTAGATGAGTTGGAGAGTGCTTTGAGTGTGAATGTTCAATTGTGAATATGAACTGAAACATTTAACCATATAATTATTAAACCATTAAAAAATGGAACAATTTGAACAATTTGAAAACCTTAAACACCGACCATCTGAACATTTTGAACAAATGAATATTTAAAAAAATTAAACTATTAATATGAAAAAGAAATTCACTTTAAAAAAAGGAATTTACATCTTCCTGGGTCTGCTGCTTGCGGTGGCGCTGTTTGCGGGAATTGGCTATATGGTAAAATCCAATTCGAAAGAAAGCGAGGTTTTCCTTACACGCAAACCGATGGTTCAAAACATGGATGACAAAGTGATGGCCACCGGCGAGATAGTGCCGCGCGAGGAAATTGAGATCAAACCTAACATGTCCGGCATCATCGACAAAATTCTGGTTGATGAAGGTGATCAGGTGACTGCGGGACAGCTCATCGCCACACTGCGCATCGTACCAAGCGTTCAAAATGTAAATGCGGCTCAGCAGGAAATAAACAACGCGAATCTACAGATCAGCAACGCGCGGATGACGATGAATAATCAGCAGCAACAATTTGCGATGCAGCAGAAACTTTATTCACAAGGCGTGATTTCTAAACAGGAATTCATCACCGCTCAGCAACAGCTTGTCAACACGCAACAGCAACTGAAAAACGCGCAGCAACAGCTGCAAACCGCTCAAAAAAACCTGCAGATCGCGCGTACAGGCGCCACACCTGAACTTGCAGGCCTTGCAACCACGCAGATCCGCTCGAAAGCCAGCGGAACCGTCCTTGAAGTTCCGGTGAAAGTGGGAAGCCAGGTTATTGAAGCCAACTCTTTCAATGCGGGAACCACCATTGCGTCCATCGCCAACCTTAATTCACTGATTTTTCAGGGAACCATCGACGAAGCGCAGGCGGGAAAACTGAAAGAAGGTATGGAAATGAAAATCGTGATCGGCGCTCTTCAGAATAAATCCTTTCCTGGCCGTGTCACCATGATTGCGCCAAAAGGAAAAGACGAAAACGGAACCATTAAATTTCCGGTGGAAGGCGACGTCTTTAATAAAACCAACGAATACATCCGCGCAGGATTTTCGGCCAACGGCGAGATCATTCTAAGTTCGCAGAAAAATGCGTTGCTTTTGGATGAATCTCTGATCCAGTACGAAAAAGTGAACGGTAAAGACAATCCTTTTGTGGAAGTGAAGCAGCCCGACGGCAAGTTTAAAAAAGTAAATGTGAAACTGGGCGCGAGCGACGGAATCAACGTTCAGATCCTGTCCGGAATTACGAAAGACGCGGAAGTGAAAGTCTGGAATCCTTCAGATAAAGACAAGGAAGCTTTGAAAGAAAAGAAAAACGCTTAGAATTGAAATCCCGGTTATATGCCGGGATTTTTCTTTGGGCGGCGGACGAGCAGCGTAAAATTAAGAAACAGCAACAGTAGATCAAGCGTGATCCAGATGGCGGTTTTCATGTTTTCAAACTTTAAAGTTTCCACCAACCGCGCCGCCGATTCGGAAAGACTGGGATTTTCGTTCGTATAATTCTGTATCTCGATGATCTGATCTTCATTTTTGTTCGGAATAAGATGCTGTGAGAAGTACACCATGTTCTTCGGACCCAAAAACCCGGCAACCCAAAACTCCGCGGAATTGGTCATATCCAGATATTCGATGCGGTAATATTCGCTGCGGATGTCGCCAAGATGCAGAGTTTCAAACATCTTTGCTGAATCTTCTTGCGTATCAACACGCACCAAATAAAAATCGAGCGGGAAAGGTAATTTGTTGATGATCTGAACCGTGAGTGCATTTTCGCGGAAATGAGGCAGGCTGCGGCTGATAAAATAATACGCAAAAATGCCTGCAGAAAAAAGCACCACCATAATACGGAATATTTTACTCCAAAACCTCAGCTTTCCCGTTTTAAAAACCGTGGAAAGCAGTGCCGCAGAAAGCATCAGGAATATAAGAAGGAACAGATAAAACATGCTGTAAAGTTAAAATTTAAATCCAGATTTTTCTGCTTACTTAGTCCTCTGCGCGCCATTCGCGGTAGAACTGCTCTAAAAAATCTTCCATAAATGCATGACGCTTTGCGGCCAGATCTTTTGCGGTTTCGGTGTGCATCATATCTTTCAGCAAGAGTAGCTTTTCGTAAAAATGGTTAATCGTAGTGCCTGTATTTTTCTTGTATTCGTCTTTCGACATGTTCAGATTGGGCAAAATTTCAGGGTGATACATCAAATTGTTTTTAAAACCGCCAAAATTGAAAGTCCGTGCAATACCGATCGCACCGATGGCATCGAGACGGTCGGCATCCTGCACTATTTTTAGCTCAACCGTTAAATTTTCCGGTAATTCGTTTCGGTTTTTAAACGAAATATTTTTAATGACGTACAAAACTGCTTCCGCCGTTTGATCATCAACAGACTGGTTTTTTAGAAATTCCGAAGATATTTTTAAAGCTAAACTTTCATCACCGCCATGAAATTTTGGATCGGCGATATCGTGCAAAAGCGCCGAAAGTTCCACAACCAAACGGTCGCAGGTTTCTTTTTGCGCAATCGTCTTTGAAAGTTTCCAAACGCGCTCGATGTGAAACCAATCATGACCTGCTTCCGCACCTTCCAGGTTCTGCTTGACGAAACTGACGGTGTTTTCAATAAGTTGCTGCTTCATCAAAATTACTTTTTCACCTCTACAAAATGATAAACCTGGCTGGTTTTCGGGCTGTAAATCACGGTACTGGCGTTCGGGAAGCGTTTTATTTTATAATAGTGAATTCCGCGGTCGGTCTTTATTTCGTTGATAAAACTGAGATCGATGCTGTTGGCCGGCAAAAATTTTTCGAAAAAAGTAATTTTCTCGATAATTGCTGATCCGTCCACTTTTTCATATTCGGTCTCCGACTGTGATTCGTCGGTGGTAGGCTGTTCTACAAGCGTCTTCAGGAGCAGGTCTTTATCCTTCGTTTTATATTTAAAAACGTAAAAAGGTGTTCCGTTCGGGAAAGCCAGTTTTCGTCCGACTTCATTTTCAAGCATCAGGCTGCTGTTCGGAAAAACATCTTTGAAAGCTATATTTTCAGCACCCACCACTTTTCCCACCTGTTCGGTAATGGTTTCCTGCACGATTTCGTTAGTCTTTTGCTGCGCTTTTTCCTTGGCACTCGTGACTGTCTGCGTCACCGTTTCCTCAATTTTATTACAGGAAATTACCGCAAATACCATCAGGCCGGCGATCAGATTATGTTTCATATTATTTAAATCTTTTTTTAATATTTAAAAAATTAATTTTCACGGAAAGAACTTACCAGTTTATCGAGGTTCAGGCTGCGCGCAGAAGCGTCAAAAATCTCGCGGTAAACGCCGTTCAGCGCAACCAGTTGATCATGAGTTCCGCTTTCGGCAACTTCGCCTTTTTTCATCACGTAAATGCAGTCAGCATCCAAAATCTGCGAAAGCGAATGGGAGATTATGACGACGGTGCGGCCTTTTTTGATGGCGTCGAGTGAGTTTTTGATCTGCTCAGTCGCGATGGCGTCTAGGCTCGCGGTAGGTTCATCCAGAAAAATGATTGGCGGATTCTTCAGAAATAGGCGCGCGATGGCGATGCGCTGCTGCTGCCCACCGGAAAGCTGCGTGGCATCGTGACGGTACTGCTCCGGAAGGTCTGTAATCTGGTCATGCAGATACGCTTTCTTCGCCGCCTGCACTATTTCGTCAAAAGTCGCATCCATATTTCCATAGCGAATGTTATCTTCAATACTTCCCTGAAAAATATGGTTTTTTTGAAGTACAAGACCGATATCATCGCGCAAAGCAGCGTTTTCAAAATTATTCAAGGGCGTATTGTCAAGCAGAATTTCACCCGAGTCCGGCAGGTAAAATTTACACAGAAGATTGATAACCGTAGACTTTCCGGCGCCGCTGAGTCCTACCAATGCAGTAGTTTTGCCATTTTCAATGACCATTGAAACGTCTTTTAAAGCCGCTGTTCCGTTTGGATAACTGAAATTTACATTTTTAAGTTCGAATTTACCTGTCAGCGCGTTTGCTTCAAATGTTCCATTCGGCTCCGTCTGATCGTCCGCGTCTAAAATTTCAAAAAATCCTTCCGCATAGATCATCGCATCGTTCATATCATCATAAATCCTGTGCAACTGGCGGATGGGCGCCGAGACATTATTAAATAGAAGAATGTGCAGCATGATTGCGCCAATGGTCATCTGCTGATCGAGCACCAGGAAAACTGTGAGCAAAATAATCAGCACGATTCCGAACTGCTCGATGAACGTCTTCAGTCCGTCGTAAATAAAATTGGTTCGGCGAGTGAAAAGCTGGCTTTCCATAAGTTTCATCTGAAGATCATACTGTTTCTTACCTTCAAACTTTTCGCGTACGAAACTTTTAATCACCATTATAGAATTGATGAGATTCAGCAGACCGGAAGTTTTGCGCTCGCGCTGGTTTCTCAGGGTACGCCGCACGCCGGCGAGTTTTTTGGCCTGAAGTGCGCTCACGTAAAAGTAAATCGGAACGACGACGGTAGAAACCAGACCGACATACATATTCTGCATATACATGATTACCAGTGCTATAATCGCATTTGAAAACAGCGGCAATATATCGATAAAGAAATTCTGGACAAGCTTTGTAAGGCTTTCAATTCCACGGTCTATCCTCACCTGAAGCTTGCCCGATTCGTGGTTTTCATCATTAAAATAAGAAACGCGGTAGAGCAGAATTTTGTCTATAACAGACTGCGCAAGTACCGAACTTGTGCTGATACGGATTTTTTCGCCGTAAAATTTTTGTCCAAACTGGATAAAAATATTTAAAAGTTCCTTGCCTAAAAGCACGGCAGAAATGATGACCAAAACGTGAATTCCCTCACTCATCGGATGTGGCAGCTGCGTAAGTTGCGTGACTTCATCCACCGTGTATTTCAGTACAATCGGGTTTACCTGTGCCAGCAGCGCGCCTACAAATGTCAAGAACAGTGTCCCGATGATCATCGTGCGGTACGGCCTGATGAACGGGCGGAGCTGCCTGTAAATTTGCAATAGATTGATGGTCCTGTTAAACGGTTTGGGCATAGGCTAAGTTTCGCCCAGCGTAAAAATACTGAGCGTTACTATTTTTAAAATTTTCAATTGTCAAACGGAAAACTAGTGAGATAGTGAAGTTCGGGTGTACTTAAATTTTTGGCGGCGCTTTCAGCCTGTTCTTTTGAAAAAGTTTCGCCAATGAGTTTCTTCTGAAATACGAATGAGTTATTCGCGTTTTTGTCCACCACCTGATTGAAAATATGTTCGATTTCGGAGTTGGACAAAGAGGCAAAACTGATGTCTTCAAAACCATACATCAGCCGCAGATCACCTATACCGCTAAAATGCTCATCCACAAAAGATTGCAACTGTGCTTTCGAGTCGAAATTTCCGGCCCAAATATTATAAACGTAGCTTTTCTTTTTTGGTTTGTTCAGAATATCCTGATACACAAAATTTTCGCCCAAATAGGCCTCGCGAACCATCGGGTCGTTCGCCAGATCTTGCGGCAGGCCTTCTTTCAGAATTCGGCCTTCGAACATAATGTACGTTTTATGCGTAATCGCAAGCGTTTGCTGCACATTATGATCGGTAATCAGAATTCCGATGTTTTTGTCAACCAGACTTCGCACAATTTTCTGGATATCTTCTACCGCGATGGGATCCACACCAGCGAAAGGCTCATCCAAAAGAATAAAACTCGGGTTGGTCGCCAGACACCGCGCGATTTCAGTCCGCCGTCTTTCACCACCTGAAAGCAGGTCACCACGATTTTTACGCACGTGCTGAAGCGAAAATTCCTCGATCAGTTCATCTACTTTCATCTGCTGTTCTCGCTTTGAAAGTTTGGTGAGCTGCAAAACACCCAAAATATTATCTTCTACAGACAATTTGCGGAAAACAGAGGCTTCCTGCGCCAGATAACCGATGCCTTTCTGAGCGCGGCGGTACATTGCATCGTGGGTAATTTCTTTGTCATCCAGAAAAATTTTCCCTGAAGTAGGTTTTACCAAACCGACGATCATGTAGAAGCTTGTCGTTTTTCCGGCACCGTTTGGCCCCAGCAACCCGACGATCTCGCCTTGTGAAACTTCTACTGAGACGCCTTTCACTACTTTTTTGGGTCCGTATTCTTTTATTAAATTTTCTCCGCGTAGAATCATAACGCAAAGATAAGAAAAAGCAAGTGGCGTAACGGAACCCTGATTTTTCAAAATGGTAAATTATTCTTAAAACAGAATTAGGCACAGTGCCCTCACATTAGAAAAAATTAAAAAACAAAGCCTAAAAAAACTTATATTCGCTGCTATTATTTCAGGCGTCGTGGGTCTAAAGGAACAGGAATTTGCGAAACTCATCAAAGATAATCAGGGTTTGATCATCAAGGTTTCACGTCTCTACACGAACTCACTGGAGGACGAGCAGGATCTTTTTCAGGAAATTGTGTTACAACTCTGGCGTTCCTACGACACATTCAAAGGGCAATCTAAGATTTCGACGTGGATGTACCGCGTTGCCCTGAATACAGCAATCACACTTTTTCGCAAGAAAACAAAGTCGCCCAAGACTGATGAACTGATGGATTTTCATGCCAGTAACTATCTGGAGGATGATGACGAAAAACAGCAGCAGATATCACTTCTGTACAAAGTAGTGAAAATGCTGCCCCAGGTGGAAAGAGCGATCGTGATGATGTATCTGGATGATTTGCCGTACCGAGATATCGCCGAAAACCTGGGTATCACCGAAGTAAACGCGCGTGTAAAAATGAACCGGCTAAAGAAAACCCTGAAACAACTAATGGAAAGACATGCCTGAATTTGATTTAGACAGCTTCAAAAAAACCTGGCAGGATCATAAAGTAGAGCCAAAGTACAGCAACACCGAGATCGAGTCGATGCTGAATAAATCTTCGCGAAACTATGTGAAGTACATCCTCTGGATCAGTATTGCAGAATTTCTGGTAATTCTTTGCCTTAATATTTACTACACATTTTCCAGCGACGACGCAGCTACATTTATAAAAACGCTGGAACGCCTGGGTGTGAAAAACACGTTGGAACTGCAGGCAGATTTTGCGCATCTTTATTTTGTACTTAAAATCGTCAGTCTGCTCGTCACCGCTTTTTTCGTTATCCGTTTCTATCAGAACTACATGAAGATTCATGTGGAATCTAACCTGAAGAAACTTATCCTGCAAATTATTAAATTTAAAAAGACAGTCAATCTGTTTATTTTAACAAATATCGTGTTGCTCTTGGCTTTTACGGGGGTACTCACGGTTTTCACATTCCGGGTTTTATCGCAGCAGTCTATCCACCTGAATCATCCGACGCTGATCGGTTTCGTCGTGGGTTTGTTGCTGATGACCGTACTCAGTGTAGTGCTGATCTGGGTTTATTACCGTATCGTCTATGGAATTCTGCTCAAAAGGTTGGGCCGGAATTTAACCGAACTGCAGAAAATTGACAGAAGCGAAGCATAAAAAAGGTCAGCAATTGCTGACCTTTCCATAATAACAATAACTCTATTTATAGTTCTTTCCGAAGTCTTGCCACCGGAATATTAAGCTGTTCGCGGTATTTGGCAATGGTTCTTCTGGCGATATTGTAGCCTTTCTCTTTTAAGAGTCCTACCAACGCGTCATCGGTAAGCGGCTTGCGTTTGTTTTCTTTGCTGATCACTTCCTGCAAATGATTTTTGATTTCCTTAGTCGAAACTTCTTCGCCGTCATCGTTGATCAGTGAATCTGAAAACAGGCTTTTCAAGTATACAATTCCGTTCGGTGTATCTGCGTATTTGCTTTTTACCACCCTTGAAATTGTAGAAATATCAAAACCGGTAATATCAGCCACATCTTTCAGAATCATCGGTTTCAACGATTTCTCGTCACCGGTGATGAAATAGTTTTTCTGCAGTTTTACAATGGCTGAAATGGTTTGCAGCAAAGTATTCTGTCTTTGGTTAATAGCGTCGATATACCATTTTGCGGCATCCAGTTTTTGCTTGATAAACAGCGCAGCCTGCTTGTGGTCAGGCGATTTTTTATCATGCGAGTAGGTCGTAAGAATTTCCTTGTACTCATCGGAAACGCGAAGCGTCGGCGCATTCTTGCTGTTCAGTAGCGGAATGACTTCTGTCTGTCCGTTTTTGCCTTCTTTTACTTGAATGACAAAATCGGGAATAATTTCCTGGTTAATGGTAATGGTTTGCGTGTCAAAATTTCCGCCGACACGCGGTGAAAGTCTTGAAATCACCTCGAGAGCATCTTTCAGGTCTTCTTCCTCGATATCGTATTTCTGGATGATTTTGTTGTAATGTTTATTGGTAAGCGCGTCAAACTGATTTTTCAGAATGCTTGCAGCTAAACTAACCGCTTTGTTTGCGCTCACTTTTTTCTCGATCTGAAGCAAAAGGCATTCCTGCAGATTTCGTGCACCCACGCCTGGCGGATCCAGCTTCTGCACATAATTTTCGAGTACATCGACTACGTTCTCCTGCGTGGTATAGATGCCCTGAGAAAATGCCAGATCATCCACGAGCTGCTTGATTTCGCGGCGGAGATAGCCGTCATTATCAAGGTTTCCGATGATGTATTCAGCGATTTTCAGGTCTTCACCTTCGATGTTCGCAAGCCTGATTTGCTCAAGAAGATAATCGTAGAGCGACTGGCCTTCGGTGAGCAGAGAACCGCTGTCAAACTCTTCATCATCGGCAGAATAATTACTGGCTGTAGTTTTGTAAGCTGGCTCGTCATCGAAGATATAATCATTCACATCAAAATCTGTATCGATGCTGTCCGTTCCTTCTTCTTCGTAGGTCTCTTCGGGGGACGAAAATTCTTCTTCTGCACTATCTTCCTGCACTTTTTCCAGCGCTGGGTTTTCTTCCAGTTCGCGCTCCAGTTCTTCTTCAAACTCGAGCGTGTGAAGCTGGATCAGCTTCATAAGCTGTATTTGTTGTGGCGCTAATTTCTGGCCGAGGCGCAGTTGTAGGTTTTGTTTTAACATTCCTTATCTGGTCTCACAAATGTGATTTTAGTATTTTTAGAAATATCGCTATTCCTTTCTTTATCTATTAATATGGCTAAAATTACTGAATTTTTTAGAATTCAGCGTTGTGTGGCGTTCGCGGGAACGGTATCACGTCGCGAATGTTCGTCATTCCGGTTACGAAAAGCACGAGCCTTTCAAGACCCAAACCGAAGCCTGCATGTGGCACGGAACCGAATTTTCTGGTATCGAGATACCACCAAAGCTCGTGTTCGTCTACATTCATCGTTTTCATTTTATCCTGTAAAACGCTCAATTTTTCCTCCCGCTGAGATCCGCCGATTATTTCACCAATGCCCGGGAAAAGCACGTCCATTGCAGCTACGGTTTTACCGTCCTCATTCAGCTTCATGTAGAACGCTTTGATCTCTTTTGGATAATCAAACAGCACAACAGGACTCTCAAAATGTTTCTCTACAAGATAACGCTCGTGCTCACTCTGCAGATCAGCGCCCCATTCTTCGATCGGAAACTGGAATTTGCCTTTTTTGTTTTCTTTTGAATTTTTTAAAATATCAATCGCTTCCGTGTACGAAACACGCTTGAATCTTTTCTGAATTACATTCTGAAGCTTTTCGATCAGACCTTCAGCAGCTCTGTCTTTTTCGGGCTTCTGCTTCTGTTCTTCAGCAAATCTTTTATCGAGGAAATCAAGGTCATATTTGCAGTTTTCGAGAACGTAACCAATAACATACTTCAGGAAATCTTCGGCCAGATCGATGTTGTCTTCCAGGTTATTGAACGCTACTTCAGGTTCCACCATCCAGAATTCTGCAAGGTGGCGTGTGGTGTTTGAATTTTCTGCACGGAAAGTTGGTCCGAATGTGTACACGCGACCAAGTCCCATCATTGCAGTTTCAACGTTTAGCTGCCCGGACACGGTAAGATTGGTTTTTTTGCCAAAAAAGTCCTGGCTGTAGTCGATTCCGCCGTTTTCGTCTCTCGGAATACCGTTAAGGTCAAAATTGGTTACACTGAACATTTCGCCCGCACCTTCCGCATCAGCACCGGTAATCACCGGCGTGTGCATATAGAAAAACTGATTCTTGTTAAAGAACTGGTGAATCGCAAAACTCACCGCACTCCGCACCCGGAAAACCGAACCGAAAAGATTAGTACGGAAACGCAGATGCGCCTGCTCACGCAGTACCTCAAGCGAATGTTTTTTGGGCTGAAGAATCGTTTTATCGCGCTCTTCGGTGAAATTATCTCCTAAAATCGTGATTTTCTTTGCGATGATTTCTATTGTCTGACCCGCTCCCTGACTTTCAATCAGTTCACCGACGATCTTCAGTGAAGCTGCGGTGCTGATATTTTTAATGATGTTCTCGTCAAACTTTTCAAAATCAACCACAACCTGCAGGTTGTTGATGGTGGAGCCGTCGTTCAGCGCGATGAAACGGTTGCTGCGGAAAGCGCGCACCCAGCCCTGAACGGTGATATCGTGATGTAAAAGTTTTTTATAATCTGAAAGTAATTCGTTGATCGTGGTTCTCATTAGTTTTAATCAATAAAGTTTTAGGCTAAAAATGCAAAGCTGCACTAAACAGCACGGGCCTTTCCTACAAATGTACTGAAAAACGGCGTAATTTTTGATGCAATAGGTAAGAATTTACGGGTGCCAAAATATTGGCAAACCGTTTTTTTTTGTTTCCCAGAAACGCGATCCGACTTGAACGGAGCTCTTTTTGCGACGCGCAGCGGAGCAAAAAAGCGGGAGTGGAAGGCGGAAAAATCGCCCAAAAAAATCTTACTCGTCTTTTTTGGACGGCACCAAAAACACATCCATCAACCCTTCCGGCAAGGCCATTTTTAGGTATTTTTCCTCACGGTTCAGTTCCAGAATCCAGTCTTTAATTATCGGAATGATGATTTGCTTACCAGCAAGATCAAGCATGAAATAATGCTGCGCGGTCTGGTCGTTTACGGATACGATGGTTCCGCAGCTTTTGCCGTCTTCTTCTCGAATTTCATATCCGATGACTTCGTGGTAATAAAATTTGTTGCCGGTAAGCTTCGGCAGCGTGGAGAGCGGCAGATAGACGTCTTTGCCAAGCGACTGATCCACGAGCGCTTCTGTAGAATTTTTAAACGAGATAATAAGTGTATCGGCTTTTCCCCAAGACTGTTTTGCCACAAAAAAAGGCACCAGCATGCCGTTGATGTCTACGAAAACAGAATCAAGTCTGTTGTACATTTCCGGCTGATCTGTATCAAGTTTCAGAAAGACGTTTCCCTGTAAGCCGTGTCGGCGGGTGATTTTACCTAAAAAATAGCAGTCTTCTTTTTTCATATTTTAATAAATCTTATCGGCTGAAAAACTTTCAGCACTGCAAATATAAAGGGTTTTAAAATAACAAAGACGCCTATAAAAGGCGTCTCTGAATGTATTTTGGAAAAAAATTACTAAGCTTTTGCTTCGTCGTCTCCTTCAGTTTTAGGCGCTACAGCGTCAGTGATTTTTTCAGTAACGTCTGCTACTGTTTCTTTCACTGCGTCTACTACTCCTTCTACTGCAGCTGCTGCGTTTCCTACCGCTTCAGCTACTGTATCTACTACTGATTTTTCTTCCGAAGCCTCTTCTGCAGGTGCGTTAGCTGCTGCTTCTTCTGCTGCTTTAGCATCAGCGGCAGCTTTTTCTTCAGCTAATTTTGCATCAGCTTCTGCTTTTGCATCAGCTTCGATTTTCGCTGCAGCGTCAAGTCTTGCCTGGTTTACTTTAGCTTCAGCTTCAAGAGCCGTTTTCTTAGCATCTTCTTTTGCTTTCTTCAGACCGTCTTTTTTACCCAGAACCTGTTGCTCTTTACCTTCCAGCCAAGTGTTGAATCTTTTTTCAGCTTCAGCCTCGTCAAAAGCACCTTTTGCAACACCGCCTAAAAGGTGTTTTTTGTAAAGTACGCCTTTGTAAGAAAGAATCGCTCTTGCAGTATCGGTAGGCTGCGCACCGTTATTAAGCCATTTCACTGCTGAGTCAACGTTCAGTTCGATGATTGCAGGATTGGTAACCGGGTTGTAAGTACCCAATTTTTCGATGAATTTACCATCTCTTTTTGCTCTTGCATCTGCAACTACGATGTGGAAAAAAGGTTTTCCTTTTTTACCGTGTCTTTGTAATCTGATTTTTACTGACATAAATGTTTGATTTTGTGGGAACTCGTCCCTGTTTTATTATTAAGTGTGCAAAGATAATTAATTTATCGGAACCGGCAGCGCTGATTTTTATTTAAATTAAACTGAATCACACAGCCGCAGCCTACTGGAAGAACACCATGATGAGCGACAGCACAAAGCCGATGCCCGCATAGATCATCCCGCGACGAAATGCTTTTGATTTGAAATTAAACATCCAAAAGGATGAAATCACGAAAAAGAACAGCACCAGCCCGAAAAGCGTATTGAGTGAGGCATAGCGGTGTTTGGAGGTGGATTTGTGCAGTTCATTGAACTTTTCGAGCACGTACGGAAGCTGCATTTTAGAATATTTTGCCTCGCCGGTCTTTACGTTGTATGTTCCCTGCTCAAATTTTCTTAGATCGCCTTCACTGCCTTTGAATTCTACGTTTCGCATTTTGATTTCCTTTGCGAGTTCTTTTTCGGTAAGGCTTGGTCTCAGAACCACTTCATACTTGTTCTCTTTTTTAAGGAAATTGGTGTCGCGGTAAATGAGTAAGACACCGCTGATCGCGTAAACCGCCATGATCCCAGCCGTAAAATAGCCTAAATAACGGTGCAGGATGCGCATCGTAGCCTTCACATTCTGTTTTTTCTTTTTAGATTCCATAGTTTTTTAATGTTTAATTTGACTTTTAATGATAAAAGTGGAAACCTGAATTTCCACTATTTATCGCTGAATTTAATTTGATATTTGTTTTTTCTTAAAGCTTGTAAGTAAATGTGAGATAAAAATTTCTCGGCGTGATCGGGTTCACCGAATAGTTTTCGTGATAGTTGTAATTCACCGTGTCGAACAGGTTTCCTACTTTGGCCATCACGCCAAATTTCTTCCAGTCGTACCCTGCCGACAATGCAACAGTGGCATAATCGGCAATCGGCAACAGTCTTGAAACGCCGTTTCGCGTATCGATGGTTTCTTTGGTATCATTCCAACCCGCGATTCTGTCACCCACAAAATAAACGCTGGCACCAAGTCTCAAACCTTCAACATATTGGGTAAATGTGTAAAAAACAGACGCGTTCGCAGTAGTAGCCGGCGTTCGCACAAGTCGCTGATTTTCCACATAACCAAAATCCTCTGGCGTATCAAGGTAAACTGAATGGTTGTAAGATGCACCCGCAATTATCGAAAGGTTTGGCAACGGATTACCGGTAATATCGAGTTCTACACCGCGGCTGCGCATCT
The DNA here is from genome assembly GCA_023419095.1 of Bacteroidota bacterium. Classification (GTDB taxonomy): domain Bacteria; phylum Bacteroidota; class Bacteroidia; order Flavobacteriales; family Weeksellaceae; genus Kaistella. Next base: position 17,235 of record JAEZYN010000034.1, read on the forward strand.
TTCCGGCAAATTCTTTAATGGTGGAGTCGTTATTAACCTGACCCTGAGCATTAAATTCCGCCATTTGGTAAAAGTTTCGGTTTTCAATCTGGTAAAGCGAAAGGTTCAAAGCTACTGTATTGTTCCAGAAATTCTTTTTCATACCCAACTCGAACTGGTCGATGATGGAAGGTGTGAGTGAGTTTTGGTAGATATCGCGACCGGTATTTGCAGAAAACGAATTGGTATACGTGGCAAAAACGGAAAGATTGTCATTCGGCATATACACCAAACCTGCTTTTGGCGAAAAGGCCCTGTCCACAGTTCCTGCGGTCAGTCCTGTCTGGTTGGAAGCGAAAGACTTCTTCTCAGTATTTTTATTTTCAATATAAGACCATCTCAAGCCAGCCAATACTTTAAACTGTTCGGTAATACTGATGAAATCCTGTGCATAAATTCCAAAACGCTGCGTTGGGATCCGCGTTCTGTCTCTTTTGGTTGAAGTGGGCATTGCACCGCTGGCCCAGGAAGAAGGGTCGTCAAGATATATTAAACCGTTGGTCGCGTTGCCGCCCGTTCCATAAACTGTTTGCGACAGATCAAAAGCGTACGCATCCGCGGTGCCGTAATCACCATCTGTTCCGATGAGGATCTTGTGATTTAATTTCCCGGTGTTGAATTCACCATTTAAATTTAGTTGTAAAGAAGTGTAATTCTGCTCGTTATACGTCTTGTTTACCGGACGGTTCCATTTCAGGCGGTCTGCATTATCGTAGGTCCAGGTAACCCTTTCAGTTGAGAAATAATCTTTCGTGTAATTTTGGTAAGAAGCAACGGTATTAAGTGTCCACAAATCATTGAACTGATGATTAAATGTGATTCCAGCCGTGGCTTGCTGCGTATTCTGATATTGCCAGTCAGCTCCCAAAAAGGAGTTACGTGGCAGAAAAGTGTTGAGTGAATAAGATTTGTCACGGTTCTCTATGGCACCGATTCCGAAATCAGGCGTGAAATCATTTCTAAGATAATCAACCTCAACGATTAACTGAGATTTTTCACCGATATTGAAAAGCAAAGAAGGATTGAAATAATATTTTTGAGATTCTACCACATCACGGAAACTTTCAGCGGTTTCATAGGTACCGTTCACACGAAATGCAACTTTCTTGCTCAGCGGTCCATAAAAATCAACAGTAGGCTTGTAAGTGTTCCAGCTTCCGACATTCAGACCGGCGCTTCCACCGAAATTAAACCGGGGTTTCTTGGTTACAAGATTCACCACGCCGCCTGCAGCCACGTTACCATAAAGCATTGCGTTGCCTCCCTTCAGCACTTCTACCCGCTCCAGACCCGAAGTTTCAGGAAAAACACCGCTGTTTACCCGCGAACCATTCTTAAAAATATTGTCGTTTCCGAAATTGAAGCCACGTCCACCAAAGCTGTCCTGCGAATTTCCGCGGGATGATGTGATATATAGTCCATTCACATTCTGTAAGACGTCACTCAACTGTTTTGCCTGCTGCTGCTCGATGATCTCGTGCGTCACGATAGCGATAGGCTGCGGATTCTCCATCACCGTGAGATTAGATTTCGTGGTGAACGTTTTTGCAGTATTCGGGTTTCCGGTTTTGTGAAGGTTGATATCTTCAATCTGCTGTATGCGTAACGTGTCGTTTTCTGGCTTGAAACTCATCTGCGCGGTAGCCGAAACGCTTATAAAAAGTAATCCTACGGCAACAATCTGCTTTCTCATTAATATTTTTATTTAGAATGATTTAAAATAACGATGCAAATGTAAAAAAGCAAAGCCTTTCGACCAAACTTATTTGTAATAATTCTAAATAAAATTCCCACTTGAAAGCTAACGGACTGATGATGAAGTAATTTATAAATATGATAAATGTCAGTTTATGACTTTTTGAATAAAAATCCGATTCCTAAAAATCCAATACTGATCACCAAATAGGCCAATCCGTTCGGCGAAAGCATTGTTCCTAGCAGAACTACGGCAATCCCCAGGATAGCAATTGCCGCCATAATACTTTTGATAACAGGGTTGCCCGAAAAGACTTTCTTCTTTAAAAGACTGAAAAGTCCTAAGAAAAGAGCGCCATTCACCACATAAATAAAGACAATCGGAACTGCAGAAAGATCGAAATTATCCTCTGTGAAGAAAGTTGACGTATTAGTATAATAATAAATCAGCAGATAGAAAATGACGATTCCTAATCCCAGAAATGCACTGTTAACCGGCATTTTTGTTTTTGGTTCGATAACATCAAGATTCAGAATTTTTTTCGATTTTGGTAACTGGGAAAACTGATAAGGCACCCGAATCGTTGCCAGTAACAAACCGTTCGACGTCCCAAGAACTGACACAATGATAAACAATTGCATAACCAGCGCTCCGGCATCTGCTGCGACACTTCGGGAAAACTCCGTAATGTAAGTATCTTTCAAACGGATAATTTCTTCACTGCTCATTCCGAAAACGATTCCCATATAATAAGAAATGTAAATTACCATTACTGCCAATGTCCCTATGATTAAAGCTTTTGGCAGATTTTTTCTTGAATTTTTTATCTCCCCGGAAATCTGTGTAGCAATATACCAACCATCAAACGCAAAAGAAATCGGAATAAAACTCGCAGCGATTAACAACAACAAAGTCTGATTTTCATTAACATTCTGAGCCGCGTAAGTAAAAGTATTTTGTTCTGCTACGTCACCTTTTACCAGGCTCAAAATCCCCATCGAAGCAATAAAAATGAGCGGTAAAACTTTTAATACAGTCGTAAACTGCTGAAAAATCCCGCTACTTTTGGGCCTGAAGATGTTGAATACAAAGAATATCAGCAAATTGACAAAGCCAATGAGCAGGAAATGCAGATTGGTCGGTTCAAAATTCATGAATTCCGCGCAGAGATGAGCAATATAAATCCCCGATACGGTGAATAAAACCGCGGTAAGAATCGGATAAAACAGCGTTAAATAAATCCACCCTACGAAATAACCCGCATTTTCGCCAAAGCGGTAGTTGGCATAGTTTAAGATTCCGCCGTCTTTCGGAAGAAGTTCGGCATAATTCGCCATCGAAATGGCTCCAAAAACCACACTTATCCCCACGATGATGAAGCCAACAAGTCCGGCAAAAATATTTCCCTGTGTTGAAAGTAAAACATCATCTACTTTAAAGAATATTCCGGATCCAATAACTTGCCCTACAACCATTGAAATCGCGGTAAAAAAGCCATATTTGGCCTCGAGTTTTTGAGGATTTTCCATATTAATCTTGCAGTTCTAACCAGCGCATTTCGTATTCTTCTAATTGATTTCCTATCCTTTCAAGTTCTGTTGACAGATTTGAAATTTTATCGTAATCGGTTTCGTTATTTAGTTTCTCCAGAATGGCCCCACGTTGTGCCTCAAGTTTTGGCATTTCCTTTTCAATCATTTCGAGTTCGCGCTGTTCTTTGTAAGAAACTTCCTTAACAGGTTTTTCCTCCTGATTTTTTGCTTCGCGATATTCAGAAAAATTACCGACAAAATCTTTGATATTCCCATCCCCTTCAAAGGCCAAAACATGATCTACAATTCGATCCATAAAGTAACGGTCATGAGAAACGATCATTAAACAACCCTGAAACTGAAGTAAAAAGTTCTCAAGCACAGTGAGTGTGGGCAAATCAAGATCGTTGGTCGGCTCATCGAATATGAGAAAATTCGGGTTTTGATAAAGAACGTACATCAGATGCAGCCGTCGTTTTTCACCGCCGGAAAGTTTTGAGATCGGCGAATATTGTGTCTGATCGTCAAACAAAAACAGGCGTAAAAACTGAGATGCAGAAATAGTCCGTCCGTTCGCCAGCGGAAAATTCTCACCGATTTCTTTAATAAAATCAATAACACGCTCGTCTTCTTTGTATTGTAAACCTTTCTGAGAGAAATATCCGAATTTAATGGTTTCTCCGGTTTCGATTTCACCTTTATCGTAAGGCTCTAAACCTTGAATAATATTCAAAAGGGTTGATTTTCCAGCACCATTTTTTCCGACAATTCCTACTTTTTCGCCGCGCTGAAACTGGTAACTAAAATCTATAAGTAAAACTTTTGAGCCGAAACTTTTATCTATATTTCTCAGCTCAAGAATTTTTTTACCCAAACGCTTCATCTCGAAATCGAGTTCCAGATTTTGTTTTCTGGCATCCTGTTTTGCCACTTTTTCGGTTTCGTAAAAATCTCCGATGCGTGATTTTGATTTTGTGGTGCGCGCTTTCGGCTGGCGTCGCATCCATTCGAGTTCTTTGCGGTAAAGGTTCTGCGCCTTGTCGATTGTTGAATTTAAATTTTCTTCGCGGATGATTTTATTTTCAAGATATGTCGCATAGCTGCCGTTATGAACATATAAGTTTTGATCCTCCATTTCCCAGATAATGTCACAAACAGCATCAAGAAAATAACGGTCGTGAGTCACCAAAAGTAAAGTAATCTTCGACTTTGAAAGATAATTTTCAAGCCACTCCACCATCTCCACGTCAAGGTGGTTGGTCGGTTCATCCATTATCAAAAGGATGTGGCGATGCTCGGCGCGGGTCTCGGTCAGAAGTTTAGCCAGTGCAACACGCTTTATTTGGCCACCGGAAAGCGCACCCATTTTCGCATCCAGATCTGTGATTTTCAGCTGTGTGAGAATCTGCTTCATTTCGTTTTCAAGATCCCAGGCTTTGTGCATTTCCATTTCTGCAAGGGCCTTGTCCATGTCATCGGGATCTTCGGTGTGAAGCGCGTGATGGTAGTTTTTAACCGCCAAAATAGGTGGCGAATCCAGCGTCATCATGAACTCTTCCACCGAAAGCGAAGTATCGAACTCGATTTCCTGATCGAATAAAACAACCTGAATATCTTTATTGATCACCACATTGCCCGAATCTGCAATCTCTTTGCCCATTAAAATCTTGAGCAAAGTAGATTTTCCACTGCCGTTTTTAGCCACAATTGCAATTTTGTCGCCTTCATTTACATTAAAGGTGATGTCTTTAAACAACACTTTCAGGCCATAAGATTTGGTGAGATTTTCAGCGGAAACGTAGTTCATTTGGAAGGTTTAGATTGAGCTCAAAATTTGAGACAGCAAAAATACTATAATTAAAGCGGATGCGCTACAAACGAAAAATGTGGAAAAACAGATACGGAAGCCTCTAATCCAATGTCAGTCTTTTAAGCGACCAAAGACTGCCGTTGTACACATTCACGTCTACTTTTGTGTTGATTCCATAGACGATTCCTTTCTCTGTAAATTGCCACATGTCCCAGTCTCCGTTGGGGGTCGGCTGCGGAACATCGTTGTAGTTGGCGAGCCACAGCGGATAGCCGTCAAATTCGCCTTCCAAAAAATCTTTGTGATAATGATAATAGGTGTAGATAATCGGTTTCGCGCCATAAGCTTCTTCTATGATCCGACACCAGATCTTAAGGTCCTCGACAAGTTTGGAGTTTGATTTACGCTTTGGAATTTTTTCGATGTCTAAAACCGGCGGCAGATCGCCTTCTTCGAGTTTTACGTTCTCGAGAAAGTTGTTTGCCTGCCGCACCGGATCTTCATCGGCCCTGTAAAAATGGTAGGCACCACGGATTAGATTATGTTTTTTCGCAAGCTGCCAGAACTCATCAAAATGTTTGTCGGCGCTGCGGTTGCCCATCGTTGCTCTTAAAATTACAAACTCAATGGGAATAGCGCGGTTGGCAATACTCAAACTATCCCAAGCAATATCTTCTTTGCGCTGATAATGGGACATATCTATGCCGAAAGTTTTGTCATTATAATCTGTAATGATCCTATTGATGCGCTGCTCTTCAAATTCGGTATTGCTGAGTGTTTTATGCTCGAACCTGTTAAAATACATGGCATAATAAAACGTCAGTTTCTGCTTCAGATAAAAACCGGTTCCGAGCAGTGCTGCAGCCAGTATGACGAGCAGTACCTCGCGGCGCAGCAGCCAGTGGCGACGGCGGTTTTTGTGAATTTTGCGTTTGGCTTTCCTGCCTGCTGATTTTTTAGCCATGGCCTGCAAAAATAGCGTATAGAAAACAAAAAACCGTGCTGTAGACACGATTTCCTGATTATATTTGATTTTTGAAAATTAATATCCGTCTGCAATTTTACCGTCAGACAGAAGTGCAAGCGCCGACGAGGTTCCGATTCTTTTCACGCCCATCGAAATCATTTTTTCTGCATCTTCAGGTGATTTCACTCCTCCCGCTGCTTTTACTGAAAGTTTTCCGGCATTCTGTATCATGAGTTCAATTCCTTCAAAAGTGGCGCCGTTCGGTTTCCCGTTTTCAGTAGGATAAAACCCGGTAGACGACTTCACAAAGATGTCCGATAGCTGGTTTTCATCAAAATTTTCTTCAGCCCACAAGCGGATGTCTTTGGTAATCGAAACAATCTGATCATCGGTAAGAGCAGCGATTTCGATGATCCATTTCACAACTTTTCCACTGTCGAGCGCCAATTTGGTTCCGGCAACGAACTCTTTTTTTACCAAATCCGTTTTGCCGGCTTTGTAAGCTTCATAATTAATTACAAAATCAAGTTCATCCGCACCATCCTGAATGGCCTTTTCTGCCTCCGAGAGTTTATCGGAAATGCTCGCATTACCTTCATGGAAACCGATTACAGTTCCAACTTTAACGGCTGAACCTTTAGAAACGAAATAGTTTTTAATTTCCTTTACAAAATCTGGCCGAATCATCACCTCAAAAAACTTATTTTCGATGGCTTCATCAGCGAGTCCGTACACTTTATGGCGCGTTTCTTCATCGCTGATGCCTGCCTGCTGGGGAGTTTTTAGGTATGTAGAATCTAAAAATGCAGTAATATTCATTTTTTTTAAACTTTCAGTTGACGGTTAATACTTTGTTCAAGAGAGATGAATGTTTCGGTTCGGGTAACACCTTTCAGTTTCTGCAACTTGTTCAGAATCTGCATTAAATGATCATTATCCCGGCAAAGTACCTTTAAAAATATGGTGTAGTTTCCGGTTGTGTAATGCGCTTCCACCACTTCATTTACTTCTTTCAAGGCCTTCACCGCATCATGATAATGGCTCGGCTGCTCTAAATATACACCAATATACGACACCACATTATATCCTATTTTTCGCGGATTCAGGAAAGAAATGGAGTTTTCTATCACACCGGCCTGCTCCAGTTTTTTGATGCGCTGATGCACGGCGGTGGTGGAAATTCCAACGTTTTTGGAGATGTGGGCCAGCGAAGTTTTGGCATTATCCATCAGCATATAAATTATTTCTTTATCCACAGGATCCAGGTGGTAACTCGCATTCATAGCACTTTTCATATGGTCGTGTTGTTATATAATTTTATGGTTTATATTTTAATTTAAAACAGTAATTACCGGAAAATGGTCACTGAATCCTCCCAGATAGCGTGTACCGGCGAACGTTCGGGCCGGCCGGTGTTCAAAGTTCCCTTTAGCGTTACGAAGTTTTTTGTGGCTGAAAACTTTAGCGGAAGTCAACTTTAGGGGAAATTCTGACTGCCGAAAATGATGAGACAAAATCATCTGGTCAAAGAGCAAGCCATTTTTGTGGTGATACGTTGAATAAATATTTTCAAGGTAAAGGTCTAAAAAAGGATTGAAAACCGCTTTGCCAAAATTTATTCCAAAAATTTCTGAAAAGAGCTCATCATCCGGATTCATGTTAAAATCGCCCATCAAAACCATAGCTTCATCCCCAAAATTCTGAGTTAAATCTGAGGCAAGATGCATCAAAAGCCTTTTCCGCAAGAGGAAATTCGCGTCCTTTTCTTTTTTTGACGGCAAATGGAGCACATATACATTTAAAATTAAATCCTGGAATTTTAAACGGACATAGAGGATGTCCCGCGTTCCCGGAATTCCCTCAGAATCTTCAGTATAGCGCAAAGGCTTAGAAGAAAGGACCTGAATTTTGTGACGGTCATAAAACAACGCAACATCAATCCCACGAACGTCGTCCGACGGGTAATGAACCACATTATAATTTTGAAAAACAGGCATCTTTAGAAGGTCTGAAAGCGGCTCGCGGCCCTGTATTTCCGAAAACCCAAATAGTAGCGGTAAAACGCCCTCAGATTCCAAAAGCAGTTCAGCTACGTGTGCTATTTTATTTATTTTCTGGCGGTATTTGCGGGTGTCCCAGTTTCTCAATCCTGAATTGGTAGGATCCGCCTTGTGAACGGGCGGCGCATCGGGCAGCAACAAATTTTCGACATTATAAAATGCGAAAACTTCCTTCGGTCTATCATATTCCATTTACTTGCATGCCTTTACTTTTGAACATTGTAAAATTACGTATAATAATTGGTTATGAGTGCATTATTGCAACAGATCAGGCCTACGTTCGCGGGTGATTTTTATCGCTTCCTCGTGTAGCCAATCTTCAATCTTGCTGAAATTGCCGCTAAGAAGCACGTCGGGCACGCTGAGACCTTTGTACGTCGCAGGTCTGGTGTAGACCGGCGGAGAAAGCAAATCATCCTGAAAACTGTCTGTCAGTGCGCTTTGTTCATCATTTAATACGCCGGGCAACAGGCGGATCACCGAATCTGCCAACACGCAGGCCGCCAGTTCGCCGCCGGTAAGCACATAATCGCCAATGGAAATTTCTTTGGTTACGTGCAGATCGCGAACACGCTGGTCAATACCTTTGTAGTGACCACATAAAAAGATCAGATTTTCTTTTGTTGACAGTGTATTAGCAGTTTTCTGATTTAATGTTTTACCGTCTGGTGTGAGGTAAATCACCTCATCGTAGTTACGTTGCTCTTTCAGTTCCGAAATACAGCGGTCAATTGGTTCGATCATCATCACCATTCCGGCGGAGCCGCCGTAAGGTGCGTCGTCAATCTGTCTGTATTTGCCGAGACCGTAGTCTCTAAGATGATGAAAATGGACTTCTACAAGACCTTTATCTACAGCCCTTTTCAGAATAGAAGTCTTAAACGGACTCTCCATCAGTTCCGGTAAAACACTGATAATATCAATTCTCATTGTTCAGTTCTGTTCATTTTATTGGGTACGATGATGAGTCGCAGCGAAGAATCTTTATTAAAATAGCTCCACATCCAGTTAAAAAATATCGCGACTTTGTTCCTTACCGAAAGAATGAGCATCAGGTGCAGGAACATCCAAAAATACCACGCTAATAATCCCTGAAATTTAAAGTTTGGCAAATCCACGACTGCGCGGTGTTTGCCGATGGTGGCCATGCTGCCGCGATCTGTATATTCAAATTTGGTCCAGTCTGTTATTGATTTCTTTAAAAAATTCCGGCCCAGGTTTTTACCCTGATTAATGGCGACATTTGCAACCTGAGGATGCGCCGCAGGATATTTTGGCGTTTCCATATAGGCGATATCGCCAATTGCGAAAATATTTTCATAACCCAAAACGCGGTTGAACCTATCAGTCTTGTACCGGTTTCTGATAACGGTTTTAGGATCCAGTCCGTCTACAATATTTCCGGTGACTCCCGCAGCCCAAATTACGTTATTGGAAGGAATGGTTTTTCCGCTTTGCATAAAGACTTTATCACCGTCATAATCTGTGACAAACTCTTCACTCATAAAAATGACACCCAATTCTTTAAGATATTTTTCGCTCATCACCTGAGATTCTTCACTCATCGTGCTCAGTGAGGTGGGTGTTGAACTTACAAGAATCACATTCAGGTTACTGAAATTCATGTGCGGGTAATCACGCGGGAGGATTTCGCGCTTCATTTCTGCGAATGCGCCTGCAAGTTCAACGCCTGTCGGCCCGCTGCCTACGATTACTATATTCCAGTTACCATCATCAGTCCGCGATTTCTGCATGATGATTTTTTCAAATGTAAGCAGTACATGGTTACGGATGGCAATAGCTTCCTGTGTATTTTTCATGCCAAAAGTAAGCGTCTCCATCTTATCATTACCGAAAAAATTGGTTTTGCAACCGGTCGCCAGCACCAGTTTGTCGTAGGTAATCTCACCGTCGGACGATACGATCTTGTTTTGCGAAGGCAAAATTTGGTTCACTTCCATCATACGGTACTGGATGTTACGCGAACGCTGGAAAATTTTTCTGAAAGGAAAGGAAATGTTACTGGGCTCGATACGTCCACACGCTACCTGATAAAAAAGTGGCTGAAACATATGATGATTTACCTTATCGATCACGATAACTTTCTTGTTTCTGTTGTTCAGCATTCTGGCCAGTTGCAGACCTGCGAAACCACCACCGATAATCACGATTTTTTCTCTGCTTTCCATAACACAAATTTAAAGATTTCGGGCAGTTCGACTCATGTGCCGCTGCCGCTGCAAAAAAAATCCCTGAAAGTTCAGGGAAATTATTGTTTAACTATTTGCGTGACCTTCTGCGTATTGTCGCTCAAGATGTACCGCATCAGGTACTTTCCGGGTTTTAACCGATCCAGCCTGATTTCACCCGAATTCATATTCACAGCATATTCAGCAACCTGCATACCAAGAATTGAATAAAGTGTAACTGATTTTATCTTTAGTGAAGGATCTTTAGATTTTACCACAATAAAATCACGGGCGGGGTTTGGGTATGCAATCATCACACCATCGTCAGATTTCTGAGACGCTGCAAATGGCTCCCGGGCAGCGGACTGTCCCGATACATGCCCAGAAAAGGCAGTCAGCGAGCCGATTAAAAATATCGAAAACAGTAATTTTTTCACCGTATATAGCTTTATATTTAGAGAATATCCTTACAAATGTAAGAATTTGGAATTTACTCACAATAGTTTTTTTATAAAACTATCTTTAAATTTGCACTGCTTAGTTCAAATACTATTCCAAAGAAAGATGATCTTATACTCGCGCAACCGCAGACTCCGCACTTCTGCGTCTATACGCGCACTGGTGCAGCAGACTGTACTTACCACAAATGATCTCGTGATGCCTGTTTTCGTGATGGAAGGCCAAAATACGCAGGAACCCATTGCCTCAATGCCAGGAATTTATCGCAGAACCGTTGATCTGACGGTGCAGGAATGCCGTGAACTTTTTTCATTAGGCGTCAAGGCGGTCAACCTTTACATGAAGGTTCCCGAACATCTTAAAGACAATACCGGTGCCGAAGCCTGGAACCCGGACGGACTGATGCAAAAAACCATTAAAGCAATTAAAGATGCCGTGCCCGAAATGATCATCATGCCTGATGTCGCTTTGGATCCCTACTCCATATACGGCCACGACGGCATTATAACAAACGGAAAGGTTGATAATGACGCAACCAATGACGCACTTGTACAGATGTCGGTCTCGCTGGCTAAAGCGGGTGCAGACATACTGGCGCCCAGCGATATGATGGACGGACGTGTAGCCGCAATGCGTACAGGACTGGAAGAAAACGGATACACCGACGTCGGCATTCTGAGCTATGCGGCCAAATACGCGAGTTCATTCTACGGACCTTTCCGCAGCGCATTGGATTCTGCACCAAAAGATTTTGCGGACATTCCGACTGACAAAAAAACGTATCAGATGGATTTCCATAATTCGCGCGAGGCGCTGGATGAAGTGTACAAAGATGTGGCAGAAGGTGCGGATATAATTATGATCAAACCCGGAATGCCTTACCTTGACATCGTTTCCAAAGTGCGCGAAGCCATCGACCTGCCAATTGCGGTCTATAACGTGAGTGGCGAATATGCAATGCTGAAAGCTGCCGCGCAAAACGGCTGGCTCGATAATGACCGCGCCATACTGGAAAGCCTGACCTGTATAAAGCGTGCCGGTGCTGACATGATTTTTACTTACGCAGCAAAGGAAGCCGCAGTTCTTCTAAACAATTAAATAAAAAAAGGAATCGCGCGATTCCTTTTTTGTTTTTAAAACCATCCTTTCCTGTTGTGGACGTATGTGCGGTCAAACTGTTCATCGGTCATCGTAAGGTAAATAATGCCTTCGATAAGCGGAATGATGGTCGCGATGCCACAGGTGACAATATTCAGAACGATCTGTATAATGCCTTCAGTAGTATATCCGAGAAAAAATTTGTTTGCGCCGAAAGTTCCCAGTAAAATACCCAGAAGTCCCGCTGCAAGCTTTTTCTCTGAGCGGTAATAATTATTGTTAGGCTGAGGACTGTTTCCGTGTTCAGGGTTTGTGTAACCGTAAGTTTCCATTGATTTTTTTTATTAAAGTTTTATAAATCTGTCGGAAATTTTTTAATTCTGTTACATTTTTTAAATTTTTCCTAAATAGAATAGGCCATAGCACTTCTGGTTGTCTTGCAATCCGAGAAAATCACCTAAATGACTGATCAGTCCCGGACTGCTCCAGTAGCATCCTACGTTATGCACAGAAGCTGTGAGGTACATATTCTGCACGCCCATGGCGGTAGCGGCAATTTCTTCCCACTCAGGTACCAGACCGCTGAAATTCACTGAAATCGTGACTATTACGTTAGCTTTCACCGCTTTTTCGATGATGCTTGCATGTTTTTTTTCTAAAAAATTTTGAGGCCCTGCCGTTGCTTTATAGATTTCAGCCATCTTTTCGCCGAGCGCACGTTTCTCCTCATTTTTAAAGATTTTATAGCGCCACGGTTTCGTCCTTTTATGGTTGGGCGCGAATTCCGCGGAGTTCAGTATTTCGTGGAGTGTTCTATCGTCAATTTCTTCATCAGTGTAGTCGCGCGGAAATACACTCTTTCGCTGTTGGATAATATCTTTTAAAACTGCTGCCTTATCCATTTATTTATATTTAAATTCTTCAAAATCACCTACATCACATGCTCTATGGTCTGGCTGATATTATTTAAGACAAAAGTGTCGCCCACGTTTTTCCCAAACATAATCTTCGCCATCGGACTTTCTTCAGAAATCGCATAAAAACGATCTCCTTCATAAAAAAATTCGCCTAATGAAACCGATATGTAGAAGCGCGCTTTGTTCGTAAAAACCATTGATCCAAGCTGCACGGTTTCGGTAGGTTTGTTCAGTACTTTAAGCATATTTCGGTTTAGGTCATGCAGGGAGCCAAGCTGCCGCTGCATTTGGTAGATTTCTTCCTGTATTTCTTCACGTATCGAATCGTACTTGGGTGTTTTTTTTATATCGCGGCTCGCATCCTGCGTGAACTCCAGAAAATTTTCAAGTTTCTTTATCTTTCCTGCTATCACTTCCAGAACGTAGCTGCGGATGTCACTTTTCAATGCTGTGCTTTTGCGCATGTCTGCTCTTTTTTAATTTAAATTTAAAAATTTTAAAGAGAAAAAGATGCCAATATTTTAGTTCGGTACCGCGACCATTTTTTGCCGCACAGCTTCGTACAGAATTGCACCGCACGCCACAGATACATTCAGCGACTGCGTTTTACCTTCAATCGGCAGTTTTATTTTATCATCCGAATGATGCAAAACTTCTTTTGAGATGCCGGTTTCCTCGTTACCCATCACCACCGCACATGGCTCTGTGAAATCTACATCATAAATAAGTTTTTGAGCCTTCTCCGTCGCGGAAAAAACCTGAATTCCCGACTGCTGCAGGAAATCTACAGTGTGCGCCAGATTTTTCTCCTTACAGATTTTAAGGTTGTAGATAGCGCCTGCACTAGTCTTTATCGCATCCGAATTGATAGGCGCCGCGCCTTTTTCGGGTAAAATGACTGCATGGATGCCGACACACTCCGCAGTACGGCAAATCGCACCAAAGTTTCGCACATCTGTGAGACGGTCCAGAATGAGTAAAAAAGGTGTTTTTCCATCCTCAAAAAGCTGCGGCAGCACATCTTCGATTCGTTCAAAAGGCACATCAGATATGAACGCGACCACACCCTGATGGTTTTTGCGCGTAAAACGGTTGAGTTTCTCTACAGGGACATAATTCGGACGAATACCGTGTTTTGACAACAGATTTTTCAGTTCCTGGTAGATTTCACCCTGAAGCGCGTTCTGCAGGAAAATTTTATCTACTGTTTTCCCGGCTTCAATGGCCTCCATCACAGGCCGGAGACCAAAAATGAAATCGTCTTTTTTACTTTTCTCAGTATTGTTGAATTCCGGCTTTGTATTTTTATTCTGGTTGTAGTTCAATTTGTTTAAATTTAAATGTTAAAATACTCAGCGACAGATCAATAGTGTTCGCCTAAGATAGCACGCTTCTGCGCCATCGCATATCCGTAATGCAGCGATTCGTGCATGTTGTTAAAGATGATGGCGTCCTGAATATTTTTTAGATCGAGTCCAAAACTGGTGGTGTAAGGCGTGTAATCTGCAAAGAAATCATCGTCATAATCTTTCATCAGAATTTTTGAAGTCTCTGTCAGCAAAAAACCCAGATCCACAACTTCAGACTGCTCTACATTGAGGTTTGGAAGTGTGCCTTTTTTGTAGGTTTCGATCCAATATTTATCAATTCTGAACGGGTTTCCGCTTAAATAGTAACAGAGTAGTTGCTGAGTTGCCACCGTGTGTGCGATGTTCCAATAGATATTATTATTGAAACCGTCCGGTATCAGCATCAAATCTTTATGTGAGGTTTCCTCAAGTATCTGCAAAAGATTTTTCCGAACTTGGCGGTGTGCCTGAAAATGATAATTCATCCGAAACTTTTTTAATCATTCAAAATTAGATTAATAAACTGAGAATGACAAAACAGCAGACATTTGCAGTGGATATTTGCTAAATATTTTACACGAAAAAAAGGTTTGTAGCTTGATATTACTTTTTCAGGTATTAATTTTTTAAACTGTGCATTAACAAACTTTAACGAAATCTTGGCACTAATTATGTTGACTGATGACGCGTTTATTTGGAAATTTACCGGTTTATTAATTCAAAAACAATGTCAGAACAACATCAGGCCGAAGATATCAGACAACTCACAGAAAAAGTTCGCGAACAGAACTATTTTTTCACCTTATTAAGACAGGAAATCAACAAAGCAATCATCGGTCAGCAGTACATGATAGACCGGCTGCTCATCGGACTTTTGGGCAATGGACACGTCCTCTTGGAAGGTGTTCCGGGTCTGGCTAAAACCTTAGCGATCAAAACGTTGGCTGACGCGGTGCAGGGCGAGTTTTCACGGATTCAGTTCACTCCGGATCTTTTACCTGCAGATGTGGTCGGTACCATGATGTACAACATTAAAGAAAATGATTTTACCATAAAGCGCGGACCCATCTTCGCCAATTTTGTATTGGCCGACGAGATCAACCGTGCACCTTCCAAAGTACAGTCGGCACTGCTTGAAGCGATGCAGGAAAAGCAGGTTACCATCGGTGATGAAACTATGCCGCTGCCAAAACCATTTTTGGTTCTTGCGACGCAAAATCCAATTGATCAGGAAGGCACCTATCTTTTGCCGGAAGCGCAGAGTGACCGTTTCATGCTTAAATGTACGATCACTTATCCCGATTTTGAAGACGAACGGAAAATCATGAAAATGGTGGCCACAAGTCATCAACCGGAAATAAAACCCGTCATCTCAATGCAGAATGTGGTGGATGCTAAAAGTCTGATTAACCAGATTTATCTCGACGAAAAAATCGAAAAATATATTCTGGATATGGTTTTTGCCACGCGCTCACCCGAAAAATATGGCCTGACAGACATGAAAAACTATATCAGTTTCGGTGCTTCTCCGCGCGCTTCGATCAACTTGGCGATCGCCGCGCGTGCAGTGGCCTTCCTTCGAAACCGCGC
Organism: Bacteroidota bacterium; assembly: GCA_023419095.1. GTDB lineage: Bacteria > Bacteroidota > Bacteroidia > Flavobacteriales > Weeksellaceae > Kaistella. The sequence continues at coordinate 32,941 of JAEZYN010000034.1, forward strand.
CTTTGTGTTGCCGGAAGATGTAAAAGAAATTGCGAAAGACGTTCTGCGACACCGAATTGGACTAAGTTTCGAGGCAGAAGCGGAGGAAATCACTTCTGATGAAATTGTAAACCAAATTTTAAGCAAAGTTCAGGCGCCATAAGAGCTCAGGCCAATCATTAAATATAGTTTTCCGTGCAGGTAAAAGATATCATTAGGAAAGTAAAGCAAATTGAAATTCGGACCAAGAAAAAGTCTGAAGCTACGCTGATGGGCCAATATCACAGTGCATTCAAAGGGCAGGGAATGACGTTTTCGGAAGTTCGGCCCTACCAGTTTGGAGATGAGATTCGGCGCATAGACTGGAACAAGACTGCACGTTTCCGCGAACCTTTTGTAAAGGTAATGGAGGAAGAGCGCGAACTCACGATGATGTTGCTCGTTGACATTTCATCCTCAATGGATTATGGAACCAGGACGCAGCTAAAGCGTGAATTTGTAGCGGAAATTGCCGCAAGCGTAGGATTTTCGGCCGCCGGAAACAATGATAAAGTTGGGTTAATTCTGTTCGCGGACAAAGTCTACAAGGTGATTCCCCCGCAAAAAGGCCGTAAACACATTCTTGCTATCATCAGCAACATACTTTCGGCAGATTATGTACCTGCCTCAACAGATATAGACGGTGCACTTCAATATATGATGAGCGTTTTCAAAAAGAAATCGCTGGTTTTTATGTTTTCAGATTTTCATGATGCGTACGACGTGAAGGTTCTGCGTGTGGCAGCACGAAAGCATCAATTGCTTGCCATGAGAATTACCGACGACAAAGACAGCGACATTCCGGATGTTGGCTACGCGCTGTTTCGTGATGCGGAGAGCGGCCGCCAGATTTGGGCAAATACATCCAGTGCACGGTGGCGGTACAATTTTGCTGAAAAACAGAAACAGAATTTAAAATTATTACAGGAAGACTTTGAGAATTCTTCTGCCGGCTTCATGAGCATCAATACAGGCGAAGATTATACAAAATTTTTGTACGAATATTTCAGAAAGCGATGAACCGCTATATCATTAATTCTAATATCTTGAAAGGCTTATATTTAATTTTTACATTGTTCGCGAACGTTCTTGTTTTTGGCCAGACTTTAGGCTCTAAACTTGAAAAGCGGACGCTGGCATTAGGTGAAGTTGCGGTTTTTCGCGTCACTGTTTCAGATTTGCAGGGGAAAGATGTCGTTTCTGCGCCGCAGAACGAATTGCTGCCTTTCCATTTTGAGGAAGTGAAAGACAGCATTTCAAAACAGAGCGATGTGTACGAAAGGGTGATTGAATTTGCGGTTTTTGAAGAAGGAAAATTCACCATTCCGGCGCTTGATTTTACGATTGGCGGACGCCTCTACCATACGGTGCCTTACGAAGTGGAAGTGATAAATACTGCGCAGAAAGGCGACCAGATCAGCGATATTATGAAAAATAAAGAGGTGAAACTGGGCGTGCACGATTACTGGGAACTTTACAAGTGGTATATTTTGGGCGCTTTGGTGCTGCTCGCGCTTATTTTTATAATTTATATGATTGTTCGTTACATGCGTCGCCGGAAAAATTCACCTGTCGTGATGACCAATCAGACGCTGCGCGAACTTGATAATTTAAAGAAGAAAAAATACATCGAAAAAGGAGATTACCGATCATTTTATGTTGAACTGATCGACATTACCCGAAATTTTATTACAAAACAGTATAAGATTCCTGCAGATGTGCTGCTGACCGACGATCTGATAGATGTAATGAAGATGAACAATGCAATCTCACCTGAAAATGAAAAAATAGTGGAAGAGGTCTTCCTGCGCGGCGATTTGGTGAAATTTGCCAAAACTTTTCCCGGTCCGGATACGATGCAGAAAGATTTCAGCGATATGCGGGGGTTTGTAAAAAGGTCTTCAAAAGATCTGGAAGTTGAACAGCTTAGAAGCGGCGTATAATGAAGTTGGACCTACTCAGTTTTGAATTTTTCAGCCCTTGGTTCTTGCTGCTATTCGCGGCATTGATTCCACTGCTCGTGCGCGACATCCGTTCGAAAGAAATAGAGGGAATAAAACTTCCGACTACGCAAAACTTAACCGAAAACCGAGGGATTACTTTTGTCCTGTCACTGCTGAAATTCACGAAATACATCATCTTGTCCGCGCTAATTATTGCCCTGGCGCGCCCGCGGACTTTCACGATCTCAGAAGACACCGACGATACCAAAGGCATAGACATCATGCTTTCCATCGATGTTTCGCTGAGCATGCTTGCACGCGATCTGGAACCTGACCGGCTTACCGCCTTGAAAGATATCGCGAAAAAATTTGTCGACAGCCGTCCGGTAGATCGCATTGGTTTGGTCACCTATTCCGGCGAAGCGTTCACCAAAGTACCGCTTACCTCCGATCACGCGGTGCTTTTGGATGAGCTTGACAACCTGAATCCACTGGAACTGCAGCCGGGAACGGCAATCGGTGAAGGACTTTCGGTAGCCGCGACGCATCTACGGCACAGCAAAGCAAAATCTAAAATCATCATTCTGATGACCGACGGAGTGAACACTATCGAAAACGCGATGCCCGCACAAGTGGGCGCACAACTGGCCAAAAGCAACGATATTAAAGTGTATTCCATTGGAATTGGAACTAATGGATACGCGCTCATGCCAACACACACTGATATTTTCGGAGATTTGGTGTTTAACGAAGTGGAAGTGAAAATTGACGAGCCTGTGCTGCGTGAAATTGCACAAACTACAGGCGGAAAATATTTCCGGGCAACTTCAAATGAAAGCCTGTCCGACATTTATGCAGAAATAGATCAACTTGAAAAGTCTGAACTTTTAAGTTCAAAACTTTATAACTACGAGGAATATTTCAGATTATTTTTATGGATTGCGCTGGCAACCTTACTCTTAGACGCATTGCTGCGGTGGGTTTTGTTTAAATTTTTAAATTAATTTTTAAAGGTTTTCCATTCAAATTTAAAAACATAGAAAACAGGTATGAACTGGTATCTTGGGAATAATTGGTATTTACTTTTGCTGTTGCTGTTGCCGCTGCTCGGATACCTTGTATCCCGTTTTGTGCGCTGGAAAAAGAAGCGGCAGGATATTTTCGCAGAGCCAAGATTCAAGCAAGAACTTTTCCGGAAACGTGCTGGTTTTGCGCGTATTTTTCCCGTTCTGTACCTGCTTGCTTCGCTGTTTCTTATTCTGAGTATTATCGATGTGCTTCGCGGATCTGAGGAAGTGGAAACCAACCAGAAAATGAATAATGTAATCTTCATGCTGGACGTTTCCAATTCAATGAACGCACAGGATGTGGAAGAAAACCGGCTTTCACAGGCAAAAAATATCATCGTGAATACGATGCAGCAGATGACCAATGACAAAGTAGGAATCGTAGTTTTTGCCGGTGAAGCAGCATCAATAATGCCTCTGACCACAGATTTCACAGCAGCGGAAACCTATATTGGCGGTATTGACACCAATGTTGTTAAGATCCAAGGAACGGATTTTCTTAAAGCGATGCAGACCGCTGCGAGCAAATTTAAAAATATCGCGAAAGGTTCACGAAAAGTGGTACTTCTGAGTGACGGTGAAGATAATGAAGGAAATGAGAAAGCCGCCTCACGATTCGCTGAAAAAGAAGGAATTGCTGTAATTTCCGTGGGAATTGGCACCGAAGAAGGAGCACCGATTCCGGAATATGTTTTCGGGCAGCTGATGGGTTATAAAACCGACCTCTCGGGACAAACCGTCATTTCAAAAAGGCAAACCAATGCGCTTAATAATTTAGCTTCGAACACCGGCGGCAGCTTTGTGGACGGAAACAATATGGAAAATGCAGTGGTACAGATTGCTGATGCGCTTGCAAAAAGCGGTGGCGCCAGCAGCACGCTTGTAAAATCTCAAAACGCGATACACTATTACCAGTATTTTCTTGCAGTTTCTATTTTATTATTTTTAATCATCTATCTCGTGAATCCGCGCAAAGACCTTAATATTTAATTCAGAAATTGATTATTATTAAGCCTTTTAACCCAAATTTAACAGATGCGGATTACGCTATTAACATTTAAAGGAATAATTTTGTATCAATGATGAATAAGTTCCTTTTTATACTGATTTTCACTGCTTTTGCGAGTGGATTTTTTTCTGCGCAGGAAAATTACAATACCTTAGTTTATGAAGGCAACAAGAGGTTCGACAGCAACAACTATAAAGGTGCTTCGGGCAAATATCTTTCTGCTATAAAAGCTAACGGCAAAGATTTCACGGCACATTACAATCTCGGAAACGCTTTCTATAAACAAAAAAAGTATGAGGAGGCAAAAGCGGAATACACAAAAGCCAGCGAACTCGCGACAAATCTGACAGATAAAGCCGCTTCACTATACAATCTTGGAAACGCGCATATGCAGACCAACGATACTCGCGGTGCCGCCGATTTCTACAAGCAGGCATTGAAACAGGATCCGTATAACGAAACCATCCGCAAAAATTATGAAATCGCGATGCTGAAAGAAAAGGAAAAGCAGCAGCAAAAGAAACAGGAAAATAAATCCGGGGGAGGTGGAAATGACCAGAATAAAGATCAGAACCAAGGGCAAAACCCCGGAAATACACCTAAAAACCAAAACGGCAGCGGCCAGCAAAATAAAGGCGAAGGAGAAGGTAATGATCCGAATCAAAACAAAAACGATAACTCAGGCAAAATGCCTAAAGATCTTGAAAACTCAATTTTTAACCGCGTAGAAAACAAAGAACGTGAAACCGCGAAGCGGATTTTAAACAAAAACTCCTATTCGATGCCGCAAAGCAACGAAAAGGACTGGTGATGAAATTTAAATTTTACTTCATACTATTTTTACTTTCTGCCTTGCAAATGCCGGGACAGGTTACACTGGAGGTAACGGAAGTGAAGGAATCGCGTGTTAATCAACGGTTTAACCTTACCATAATGCTGCAGATCAGCGGTGAAAACATGCAGCAGGAGACTCCGCTCCGTCTTCCCGACCTTTCCAAATTCGACATCATAGGCTCTGCCTCCGAACAGAATACGGTGGTGCTTGATGCCCGAAAAAACGAGGTTATCAATCAGATGGTTTACCAGTTTGTATTGAGTCCAAAACAGGCCGGAAAGATAAAGATTGGCTCTGTGCTGGTGACGGTGAACGGCAAAATCTACAAGACGGAACCGTTCGATATGTTCGTTCGCGATGGTGAAAAAACAGTCGCACCTTCAGACCTTGCAGTAGATGAGAGTGTTTATCTGAATATGGAAATCCGCGACCGTTCGGTGTATAAAAACCAACCCACTGTTGCCGTTCTGCGCGCTTACAGCCGCGATTTCGGCAGCTTCCGGAAAGTACGAAACATCGAATTTCCGCGGCAGAAGAATGTCCGTATTCAGCCGGTCAGCATGCGCAAATCTGAAATAGAATCCCGTTCCGGCCTTGCGTCGCAGGTTCTCGCCATTTTCCTTGTTTTTCCTTCTGAAACAGGCTCGATCGAAATCAATCCGGCTAGCGCATCCATTTTGCGCAATCGGAAAGAGAAAATTACATCAAACAGTGTGCGTCTCAACGTGAAAAAATTGCCTGCGGGCATGCCTGCCAATTTCAAAAATGCAGTCGGAAATTTCGATGTGTCGCTGGTAAAAAATGATCCGGCTATGGTTCCGGAGGTCGATCAACCGCTAAATGTTAAAGTTAAACTTACAGGCGAGGGAAATTTGAACACCGTACGTATGCCGAAGCTTCTGCCGTCAGAGAACTACGTTTTCTTTAAACCTACTATAACTTCAAATACGCGCGCATCGGATGAGAAACTGTCGGGAACCATTACCGCAGATTATGTTGTGATTCCAAAGAAACCCGGACCTATTAATGTCCTGCTCGAAAATTTTTCTTTCTTCAATCCGGCTGATGAAAAGTATGTCGATTTTGGCGCCCAGACGCTGGCACTGTATGTTATGACTCACCAGCAGATTCTCGATTCAAAAACTACGCTGGAGAAAGTGAACGATTACACCAATAATGTACTTGAAACCGTAAATACGCCAGTACTGCAGACCCAGAATCTTAAAGTTAAAAATCCAAAGAGCATAGACTGGAAAATCGTATTTGTAAATCTGGGAATTTTAGTCGCGGCTTTATCACTGTTTGTGGTTTTCAGAAGGAGATTTTATCAACGCAAACCGGTATTGGTAGAAAATTACAAGCCCATCACCACAGTTTCTGAAACGGAAGCAGCTTTAAAAAATAATTTAGAATACAGTTTTGACGACAGTATAGAATATTTAAAATTTCTCGCGATAAATAATGATTCCGTAAAGTTTTTCGAAACGTATGATGAGCTCAATTTTAGGCTGATGCAAAGGTATGAAAGAGCAAACAATGACGATTTTCGAAAGTTGCTTTCCGAGAGATTTGGGCAGGGCATTGCTGAAGAATACAGACTTATATCTGAAAAGATAAAAATAGAAAAGTATTCGCCAGTGCAAATGCAGGAAAGTCTGCTCAAACTTTCAGATGACATCGCAGCACTATTTAAAAGGATTACGTCCTAATCAAAATATTTTCATATTTTTGCGAAATTAATAATTTCAAATGTTTGAATTTTTCTCCTTTAAAGAAACGCTGACCGCGACAATGGTTCTTTTCGCCGTGATTGATATCGTAGGTTCGGTACCTATCATCGTCAGTTTAAAGAAAAAATTTGGCCACATCGAGTCCGAAAAAGCTGCGCTGGCTTCGATGGCCCTGATGATTGCCTTTCTTTTTATCGGAAACAAAATATTGAAATTCATCGGTGTAGACGTTAATTCCTTTGCGATTGCAGGTGCCATCGTGATTTTCATTATCGCGCTTGAGATGATTTTAGGAATAGAAATCCACAAAAATCAGGAAGCAAAGTCGGCATCTATCGTACCCATTGCATTTCCGCTTATCGCCGGGGCCGGAACACTGACCACTACCCTTTCGCTGCGCGCGGAATTTCACGACATCAACATCATTTGTGGCATCATTCTCAATACACTTTTCGTATATTTGGTGCTGAAATCAGCTAACTGGATCGAAAGAAAACTGGGCGAAGGTACGCTTCAGGTTCTGCAGAAAGTTTTCGGAATTGTACTTCTTGCGATTGCGATCAAACTGTTCACTGCCAATTTCGCACAGCTTTTCAGTATGTACGTTAATTTTTAAAATCAGAGAAAATGCACCTTTACTACAAAATATTTTTAGCCCTTTTCGTTATTTTTATTGGCTTTAATCTGTATTCGATGGATTGGGATCTTGGCTTCTGGCACGAGGAAAACTCGAAATTCATCCTTTCATTCGCTGCCGCAGCCATCGGTATTATCGGTGTTTTTGTGCTGCACACTATGAGTAAACTGGCTGCGAAAAAGTAGATTTACGTAGCTTTTTTAAAGTTAAATAGATTTTTAGCCAAATAAACCAGGGAATTTTAGATTGGAATTTTCCACATTTCTCAGCTTTTCACTTTTTTTCGCGCTATTTCTAAAGGCTGGCAGGCAACTGAAGACATTTAAAAATTCATGATATCCTTCACCACGCCGCCATTCTGTGTCTGTGGTAAAAGTTCGCGTGTGATAAAGGTTTTGATATCATCTTCTGTGTCGTTCATGGGGAAAAGTAGATGTACGTTCGCGCCTGCATCCAACGTGAAAAATAACGGTAAACCGGTTTCCTCACGGAACTTCCATATTTTGTTAATGACGTTCAGCGTGCCGCTTTTCATCAGAATAAAAGCAGGTTCACTCATCATCATCATCGCGTGAAGAGTGAGTGCTTCATGCTCTACAAGCCTGATAAATCCCTCAATATCACCTTCTTTTAAAATCGTTTTTAAAGTTTTAAAATTGGCATGCGCTTCAGCGAAACGCGTGTGCGCGTAAGGATTGGTATTCATCAGGCCGTGTCCGACCGTAGAACTCACCGATTTTTCACCTTCATGAATCAACAAAACCCAATCATTAAACTGACGAAAAACCGGATCGACTTCCTCATTCGCATACTGAACGGCGAACAGGTCAGAACTGTTTGGCACTTCGTCGGTTTTTCCCCAGACAACAAGTCCGTTGTAAAGACTTCGGCAGGCGCTGCCACTTCCCAGTCTGGCCAGGAAACTCGCTTTTTTAAGTTTAAATTCGTGGGCATCAGCTGCCGAAAACTTTTCATCAAGATCCATCAGACATTTCGCGATTGCGCCAAAACCCGACGCTGAACTTGCAATTCCCGAACTGTGCGGAAACGTATTTTCAGTTTTGATAATATACTTTCCATTTAAAATCCAGGGCAAATACTTCTCAATCGACCGGAAAAATTTCTGGATTTTTTCGGCAAATTTTAACTCTTCTTTACCACCTAAAAATGTCTGAACCGAAAATTCGCTGCCAGCTATAAATTCAATTTCGGTATTTGTGCGGCAGTTATTTAGCGTGTAACTGATGCTCGGATTCGCCGGAATCTGTCCGTCATATTTTCCCCAATATTTGATGAGTGCGATGTTTGACGGGCAGGTTTGTACGGAAACCGCATTGTAAATATTATAAGTTTTATTCGGGATAAATTCAGTCATAATGGTGATTTAGAGCGTTTAATTCGGTCCGCAGGATTTAAAAATAAAAATAAAAGCGGAAATTAATGTTCGTACATCCGGTCAATCAGTTGCCCGTATTTTTGAAGCACTACATTACGTTTCACTTTTAGTGTGGGCGTGATTTCGCCGGAATTGATCTCAAATTCCGCCGGCATCAGTACAAATTTCTTTACTTTTTCAAAACCGGATAGCCCTTTCTGCAATTCTTCAAGTTTCTCGCGGTAGAACTCTTTGATTTTTTCCGAACTTACCAGTTCGGGCCAACTTGTGAAAGTCAAATTCATCCGCGCGAGCTGTTCTTTTAATGCCTCAAAATTAGGAATGATCAATGCGGTAACGAATGGCTTTCCTTCCGCGACAATCATGGCTTGAGAAATATAATTGCTGTTTGAGAGCAAATTTTCAATGGGCTGCGGCGTGACATATTTGCCGTTAGAAGTTTTCATCAGATCTTTGATACGGTCTGTGATGATAAGGTTTCCGTTCCCGTCAAATTTTCCGGCGTCGCCGGTTTTAAACCAACCATCATCAGTGAATACAGCCGCAGTTTCCGTTGGCAGATTGTAATAACCTTTCATTATGCCGCTACCTTTTGCTAAAATCTCGTCATTCTCACCTATTTTTATTTGGGTATCACCCAGCGGAATGCCCGCACTTCCGTGCTCGTAGTGCTGAAACGGAAATGCCGTCAGCGTAGCTGTCGTTTCTGTGAGTCCGTAACCTACCGTCATGTGCACGCCAATTGCATCGAAAAAATGCGTCACCTCGGGTGAAACCGACGCACCTCCGCATGGCATGAACCAAAGCCGGCCGCCCATTTTGTTTTTTATTTTACTAAATACAAGCAGGTCTGCAATTTTATTTTTAAGTTTTAAAGTTGCTGGAACCGCCAATCCAAGGCGTTTTTTCTCAGCGGTTTCAGTTCCGGTTTGCAGCGCCCAATTGAAGATTTTGCGTTTGGTTGCAGAACCATTCAGCACCATTTCGTTTACACCCGCGTAAATTTTTTGGTAGAAACGCGGCACCGCGCACATCATTGTCGGCCGAACTTCTGTAAGTGCGTGCGCGATAAGTTTGGTATTTTCAAGAAAATAGACTTTGGCGCCGCCGTAAAGCGACAAGAGCGTCCAGCTACGTTCGAAGACATGCGTTAAAGGCAGGAACGCGAGTGAAGTTTCATTTTCGAAATTTTTAAATTTAAAAAAATCAAAATGCGCTTTTATCGCGCTGTGGAAGTTGCCGTGCGTCAGCATTACGCCTTTCGGCACGCCGGTAGTTCCGGATGTATAAATGATTGTCGCCAAATCGTCATCTGTTTTGTTTGCCAATTCAAAATTTTCTGCGCCATGTTTGATGAAATCCTGAAAATACTGGCTGCGGTCTTTCTTAATCCAAATCGATTTTTTAGCGACAATGATCTGCTGAAGCGGGCCGTCATTAAACAAAATCTCATAAGCGGCATCGTACTGCTCCTGATTGCCAACAAGAATCATTTTAGAGTCAGAATCTTTAATGATATATTCCGCCTGCTCGCGATTATTTGTAGAATAAATAGGTACGGACACCGCGCCGAGCGACATAATGGCGAGATCGAACACGATCCATTCCGCAGAATTGTCAGAATAAATCGCGACTTTATCATTTTCGGAAACGCCGGCAGTGCGTAATGCATTGGCAGTCTTGAAGATAACGCGACGGAAATCGAGCCAGTTCAGCTCCTTCCAGTTCTCTTTTTTCTTGAAACCAATCGCTGGTTTGGTACGGAATTTTTCTGTGTTTATATTTAGAAATGAAGCAAAATTCATGTAGTCTGTTTATTTTTTTGGTCTGAAATATAATTTTTCAGATGAAAATCTAAGCTTTCGGTCACGGAAATAAAATCGTAATCCAATGTTTGCCGAATTTTTTTGTTTGATAGCTTTGAGACGCCTTCCACCGATGCTAAGTTGACGCGATTTACCATTTTCAGGATGGGAAACAGCCAGCCGAAAAGCATCGCAAAAACGCGAACGCTCTTCAGTGCTGAACTAAAAATAACCTTAGGCGCGGCTTTCCCAAATTTTTTGCGCACGTAGGTACCAACATCCAGAAACCGTTTGTTTTCAGCTACGAGAATAAATCTTTCGCCGAAAATCTCTCTTTCCATCAGTTCAACTGAAATTTTAGCCACATCGCGCACATCCACGTACGACGTTCCGCCACGAAAGGTGACACCACGCAGAAGGTTTTTGAACAGCAGACCGCTGCTCGAGTTCCAGTTGCCGGAACCGATGATCACACCGGGATTTACAATCACGACCGGGAGACCTTCTGCCTGGGCGCGCCAGACTTCCATTTCGGAAATATGTTTGGAAATTGCATAAGCTGAGTGATCAAGTTTTGTGTTATAGTCGCAGGTTTCATCAGTTTCACCATGCTCATTCGTTCCGTCCAATACTGCAACCGAACTTACGAAACAGAATTTTTTTACACTTGAATTATTGCAGACTGTAAGGAGATTTCTTGTGCCGTCGATATTCGTTTTCAGCATTTGATTTGAAAGCCGCGGATGAAAACTGACGGTCGCTGCGCAGTGATAAACTTCCGAAATGCCCTCCAGCGCGTTCTGTAATGAGAACAAATCACTGAAATCGACATCAATCCAGTGTATTTGAGCGAAAAGTTCGTCAGGTCTGTCGCTGTAGAAACGGTATGATTCCCGCACCTCTTCCAGATTGCTTGTCGGCCGCTTTGCTGCACGCACGATTTTTCCGCGCCGGAGAAGTTCCAGAACGATTACTCTGCCAAGAATTCCGGTGGCACCAGTGACTAAGACCATTTTGAACTATTAATTTTTAAGCGCTGCTGCAAATCTAAATTTTTTGGTCAAAGATAAAATCCTTCACCACTTCGGCAAAGTCTTGCGGATTTTCGGCCTGTACCCAATGCCCGGCGTTTTCAATTTTCACAATAGAAGCCTGCGGGAACTGCTGCTTGATCTGAAATTGGTCCTGAGGAAGGATATAATTTGATTTCGCACCTGCAATAAAAAGGGTTTCACCGGAAAAGACGCCAAATTTAATGGCATTCGACACAAACTCGCTGTATTTTTCAGCCAAAGTTTTCAGGTTAAACCGCCAGTTGAGGGTCTTTTCATCAGTCCAGTAAAGATTTTTAGTCAAAAACTGGATGACAGATTTCTGCGGAATATATTCCTGTAAAACCTCTTCCACATCCTTGCGTGAGTTTGCTTTGCTGAAATCGACACTTTCCAGCGCCTTGATAATTCCCTGATGATGGGGCGGATAAGCTTTCGGCGTGATATCAACAACAATCAGTTTTTCTACCTTTACCGGATAATTAATCGCAAACTGCATCACCGCTTTTCCGCCTAATGAATGCCCTAAAAGATTGACTTTCTGTAAATTATGAAACTCTATATAATGCAGAATATCATTACTCAAAGTCTCATGCGTCATTTCTTCGGAATGAAAACTTTTGCCGTGATTTCGCAAATCAATCAGGTGCACGGGGAACAACTCACCCATCTCCTTGCCAAAACTCCCCCAGTTGTCGAGCATGCCAAACAGGCCGTGAAACACCAGCAGCGGCGTTCCGGCTTGATCTTCACCGTATATTTTGGAATGTAGAATCTGCATACTTTGGTTTTAATATTTAAATAAAATCTAAAAAACAATTACCAAACGGCAAGCCTTTTCAGATAAGCCTGCACAGTGTTTTCAAGTCCCATGTAAAGTGCTTCTGAAATGAGTGCGTGACCGATTGATACCTCCAATAAATTCGGTATGTTTTCAGCGAAATATTGCAGGTTTTCAAGGCTTAAATCATGTCCGGCATTTACACCTAAACCAAGTCTTTCCGCTTCTTTAGCAGTTTCTACGTAAGGCAAAATGGCTGCCGCACGGTCTGTAGCATACATTTTCGCGTAGGCCTCAGTGTACAGTTCGATTCTGTCTGCACCCGTTTCTTTGGCGTGCGCTACCATTTCCGGCTGTGGATCGAGGAAGATGGAGGTACGGATTCCGGCATTTTTAAACTCGGCAATTACGTTTTTCAGAAAACCCTGGTGAACACGGCAGTCCCAGCCTGCATTTGAAGTGATAGCGTCCTCTGCATCGGGAACCAATGTTACCTGTTCCGGCTTTACCGCTAAAACCAAATCAATGAACGGGCGGTGCGGATTTCCTTCAATATTAAACTCTGTGTGAACCAGCGGTTTAAGATCGTGAACATCTTTTCGGGTAATGTGCCGTTCATCGGGTCGTGGGTGAATTGTAATTCCCTGAGCGCCAAACTCCTGCAGTTTCACCGTGGCCTCGGTAACGCTGGGCAGCTCTCCTCCGCGTGCATTGCGGAGTGTGGCGATTTTATTGATATTTACACTAAGCTTTGTCATTTTTAAACAATTTTTGCGATCTGAATAATCTCAAGATCAAATTCTTTAGAAGCCACAAGCAGGTGATCGAAAATGTCTGCCTGAATACCTTCGTAAGTCTCCCATGTAGAATCGTTCGTAAAACAATAGATCTCCAGCGGCATGCCTTGAGGCGTGTTCTCAAGCTGGCGCACCATGACGGTTCCCTTTTGGTCGATGTGCGGGTTGTTCTTAAGATAATTAGTTACGTACTCGCGGAAAACACCAATATTTGTAAGCTGTCGGCCGTTTATCACAAGGTCGGCGTTCGGCATATTCTCGCGGGCAATACTCATTTCCGATTTCTTTTCGAGAAGATATTCCTTTACTAAGTTTATTTTTGCCAACCGGTCAAGCGTCTCAGGTCCAATGAATTTAAAAGAATTAATATTAAAAATGATTGAACGTTTGATCCGGCGGGTGTTACTTTCAGACATCACCTGAATGTTTTTGATCTCGGTGGTAAGCAAATCGTAAGTTGGAATCGTGGAAATAGTCTTATCGAAATTCTGAATTTTAGTTGTCAAAAGATTAATATCCAGAATATTGCCTTCCATATTATATTTAGGTATACCGATCCAGTCTCCTACTTTGAGATTTTTTGATGTTGCAACATGAATTCCGGTAACAAAACCTAAAATAGTATCACGGAAAACCAATACCAGCACAGCCGTGATGGCACCTAAACTCCCGACGATCGCAGAACCACTGATCCCGAAAATAACGCAAATGGCAACGACCGAAAATACGAAGATGCCGAAGATCTTCACCGTCTGCGAAACTGCATTTAAGGCGATAATTTTGTAAAAATCCTGCTTGATGATAAAATACTGCCTGAACGCCGACAAACCCCGGTAAAGCATGCCCGCAACCACCAGAACGATAGCCAAACCTACCAGCCTTTCCAGAAAAATAAAACTTTTCGGGTGGCGGTAGAAAATCGAAAACAGCGCGAAACTTGCGAGC
>JAEZYN010000039.1 GCA_023419095.1 Bacteroidota bacterium
GTGTGTGTGTGTGTCGTAGGCGCGTGGGCCACGAACTGCGTTCGAGGTTACGTACGTTCGACTCCTTCGGATTCGGTGGCGATGGGTGGATGCGTGTGCGTATGTGTCGTAGGCGCGTGGGCCCCGAAATGCGTTCGAGGTTACGTACCTTTGACTCCTTCGGAGTCGGTGGAGGACGTACAAAAACTCCGTAGGAGTTTACTTTACTTAGCCCCGTCCGCGCGGCGCGAAGTGCGGGGACCATGACGTATCACATTTTTAGCACAAAGCATGAAACACGCGAAACGACTCCGAAGGAGTCGAATGTGCATAGCCTCGAATGCAATTCGGGGTTACGGGGTTACGGGGGTTACGGGGTTACGGGGTTACGGGTCGAATTCGATGTTACGCGTTCGATGTTACGGGTACGAATTCGGGTTACGGGATTCGTGTTCGGGTGCGCGCTTTGGTTCGCAAATGGATTCGCGGTTCGCGTGCACAAAAAAAACCACCTCAAATCGAGGTGGTTCCGTATTTATATACATTCAGAATTAAACTCCTTCCGGCTTCACATCGTCTGTATTTTCGCTTTCGTTCAGTGGCTTGAAGGTGTCTTCGCCCGCTGGTTTCTCGGTCTGGCGGCCACTGTGCTGTGGTCGGTCGTTTCCGCCGCGGTGGTTTCCGCCCTGTCTTCTGTCGCCACCCTCTCTGCGGTCGTTTCTTGGGCTGCGGTTTTCGCGATTATCGCCCTCGCCTTCCTTACGCTCTGGTCTTGGCGGTCTTTCGAGAAGTACTTTGCGTGAAAGTTTCATTTTCTTACGGTCATCATAACCCATGAATTTCACTTCTACCATATCGCCTTCATTGTAAGGAACTTTGTCAAGTCTTGCCCACTCGATTTCTGAGATGTGAAGAAGACCTTCAGTACCTTTAGCAATTGCTACAAACGCACCGAAATCCATAACTTTCACCACTTTACCGTTGTAAACTTCGCCTACAGTTGGTACGAAAGTAATTTCGTTGATGGCTGCAATCGTCGCGTTGATATTCTCTCTGCTAACGCCGGAGATTTCAATTCTTCCGATCTCACCGATTTCCTCAATCGCGATAACCGTATCGAAATCTTTCTGCATCTGCTGGATAATCTTTCCGCCAGGCCCGATAACCGCACCGATAAATTCCTTAGGAATCTCAAGTACTTCCATTTTCGGCGCGTGTGGTTTAACGTCAGTTCTAGGTGCGTCGATGGTTTTCAACATTTCACCAAGGATATGAAGACGTCCTTCTCTAGCTTGTTTCAGTGCAGTTTCCATAATATCCATAGATAGTCCCTGGATTTTGATATCCATCTGACAAGCCGTGATCCCGTCTGCAGTTCCTGTTACTTTAAAGTCCATATCACCTAAGTGATCTTCGTCTCCAAGGATATCAGAAAGTACGGTAAATTTGCCGGATTCAGGATCGGTTACTAATCCCATTGCAATTCCGGAAACCGGTTTTGTAATCTGTACACCTGCATCCATCAAAGCCAATGTTCCGGCGCAAACCGTTGCCATTGAAGATGAACCGTTAGATTCAAGGATATCGGAAACGATACGGATGGTGTAAGGGTTTTCTGCAGGAATAATTCTGGAAAGTGCACGCTGTGCCAGGTTCCCGTGCCCCACTTCTCTTCTGGAAGTTCCTCTTAAAGGTCTCGCCTCACCCGTTGAGAACGGTGGGAAGTTATAGTGAAGGAAGAATTTCTCATCGTAATTAATCGCAACTGAATCTACCATGTTGGCATCTTTAACTGAACCTAAAGTTACTGCTGTTAAAGACTGAGTTTCACCTCTTGTAAACACGGCAGATCCGTGAGCACCCGGCAAATAATCGATCTCTGACCAGATCGGACGGATGGTTTCCGGTGTACGGCCATCCAGACGGATTTTTTCGTTAAGGATCATCTGACGCATCGCCTCTTTTTCCACATCGTGGAAATAGAACTTCGCAAAAGGCTTCACTGTTTCCAGCTCTTCTTCTGAATATTGTGCAAGGAATTCTTCTAAAACAGCTTTGAAATTTTCATGTCTTTCTTCTTTTGCAGAAGGTGTTTTGGCCACCTCATAAACTTTATCGAAAGTCTCTTTCCACACCTTCTCACGAATTTCCTCATCATGAGTTTCATGGCTATAATCTCTTTTCGGTAAAGATTTACCTACTCTTTCAGCAAGTCTTTCCTGCGCTTCAACCTGAACTTTAATTTCTTCATGTGCAAACTTGATGGCCTCGATCATTTCCTCCTCGGTAATCTCGTCCATCACACCTTCTACCATTACGATAGAGTCTTTGGTGGCACCAACAAGAATGTTCAGGTCTGCCTTCTCAAGGTTTTCACGGCTTGGGTTTACAACAAGCTGTCCATCTATTCTGGCAACAGTAACTTCAGACATTGGTCCATTAAACGGAATATCGGTGATTGCGATGGCAGCAGAAGCAGCTAAACCAGCCAAAGCTTCAGGCATACATTCTTTATCATAAGAAATCAGGGAAATCATCACCTGAACTTCCGCGTGAAAATCTTCGGGGAAAAGCGGACGCAAAACGCGGTCTACCAATCTCATGGTCAAGATTTCTTCGTCAGATGGTCTCGCCTCTCTTCTAAAGAAGTTTCCTGGGATTTTTCCACCTGAATAAAATTTCTCTCTGTAATCTACCGTCAGTGGAAGGAAATCCACGCCCGGGCTTGCGTCTTTGTTGGCTACAACGGTGGCAAGAAGCATCGTTCCGCCCATTTTTACTACTACAGATCCATTGGCCTGTTTAGCCAGTTTCCCTGTCTCGATGGTGATTTCTCGCCCATCTTTTAATTGAATTTTTTCAATAATTGCTTGTGGAGCATTCATAAAATCTGTTCGTCTTTCGCACTCCGTATTGAGTGCAGTTAATATTTAATCTTTTTAAATTTTCGTGGGCAAATATACGGTTTTTTGAATTAGACATTACCGTGTCTCTTATGTGGCTACGTCGTTAAATCCTTATTAGACTGATCATGCTAAAGCCGAAAAAAAATATTATTTTTACTATTATTAAAAGTTCAGAAAATGAGATATCATCAGGCCGGAAACATTCCTCAGAAAAGACACACTGTTTTTAAATCTGACGAAGGTAAATTCTACTATGAACAGCTTTTCGGCACCGAAGGATTCCACGGAATTTCTTCGCTGCTTTATCATATCCACCGCCCTACGCAGATAAAAACCATCAGCAAACCAAAGGATGTGACGCCTAAGATCGCCGTTGAAAAAAACGTAACACCGAGGATGCTGAAAGGTATGCAGGTGACCGCCGAAGACGATTTTCTCGACAGCCGAAAAATCCTGATGCTGAACAACGACCTGAAAATGGGCCTGGCAAAACCGCGAAAATCGATGTCGTATTATTACAAAAATGCGGAGTGTGACGAGCTTCTCTTCGTGCATGAAGGCAGCGGCATTCTAAAAACATTTGTAGGCGATCTTGAGTATTCCGTTGGCGACTATCTGATTATCCCGCGTGGCACCATTTATCAGCTCGAGGTTTTCAGCGAGAATAATGTGTTCATGATTGTGGAAAGCCACTCTCCCATTTACACGCCAAAACGCTACCGAAATGAATTCGGGCAGCTGCTCGAACATTCGCCGTTTTGCGAAAGGGATATTGTAACGCCTACTTTTAAAGCGCCAATGGATGAAAAAGGAGATTTCCTCATTAAGGTGAAAAAAGAAAATTTGATCTGGGATTTCATCTACGCTACACATCCTTTCGACGTCGTGGGCTGGGACGGCTATTTTTATCCGTTTAAATTTAATATTAAAAACTTCGAACCTATAACAGGGCGCGTTCACCTTCCGCCGCCGATTCACCAAACCTTTGAGGCACATAACTTCGTGGTGTGTTCATTTGTAGCAAGAATGTACGATTACCATCCACTAGCGGTTCCGGCACCGTACAACCATTCCAACATCGATTCCGATGAAGTATTATTCTATACAGAAGGCGATTTTATGAGCCGCAACCATATCGACCTGATGGATTTCACACTTCATCCGGGCGGCATCGTACACGGACCGCATCCGGGCGCAATGGAAAGAAGCATTGGTAAGAAGTTTACCGAAGAGTTTGCGGTGATGGTAGATCCTTTCCGTCCGCTCAAACTTACTGAAGAAGCGTTGAAAATAGAAGATCCTTCGTATAAGACTTCGTGGTTGGATACAGAAGACAACCATCTCGAAGACCGCTCGCAGGAATAACAGATTAAATAAATAACATAAGCCGCTTCCAGATTGAGAAAGCGGCTTTTTGCTTTAAATAGCTTTAATGTCAGCTTCCCGCAAACGGTGTTCCAAAAACACCCACTGCGAGTTCAGCCCAAACCAAAAACAGCAGCGCGAGAATCCCCACGCACAGCAGAATTCTGTTTCGCTTACTTCGCACCTTTCTGAGTACCAGATCTATTATGCCGGCGGTGCCAAACAGCAATATTCCACCAATGATAAAGTCGGAAAAAGTCCAGCTTACCTCATTCGTAAACTGCATCGCCACTAATGGTAGAACAAGCAGCATCGACGGGATGCCGTAAATCACGGAATTTCTAATCGTTGTAATCATCATTTTAAATTTAAAAATTAAAAGTACTTTGAAATACAAAGTAAATAATTTTAATAATATAAGGGACATTTTTTTTATGATTTTAATTAAAAATGACATTCCTCATCCGGGGTGTGAGCGCAATTAAGTATTTTTGGAATGTAATCAAATCAAAATATCAACATGGTTCATTATGTAAGTGCTGAAGAAGCGGTATCTCTCATTAAAAGCGGCAACAGGATCTTTTCCCACGGCAGTGCCTGTACACCAAATCATCTAATTGACGAACTTGGGCGCCAAGCCGGGCGTCTGAAGGGTGTGGAATTCGTATCAATAACACAACAGGGCACAGTAGAAATCGCGAAACCACAGTATAAAGACAACTTCTATATTAATTCATTTTTTGTTTCTACTCCGGTAAGATCAGCCGTGAACTCTGAGCAGGGAGATTTCGTCCCTGTTTTTTTAAGTGAGATTCCGCTGCTCTTCAAAAAAGGTATTTTGCCCATTGATGTGGCAATGATCACGGTATCTCCGCCCGACCAGCACGGCTATTGTACGCTTGGGACTTCGGTAGATGTTGCGAGAAGTGCTGTGGATACTGCCAAAACCATTATTGCGCAAGTTAACCCGAGAATGCCGCGCACACACGGTGACGGAATGATTCATCACAGCAAAATCACGAAGATGGTCATGCATGAAGAGGAACTGCTGACCGTAGATTATGGCGCAAAAGTGGGTCAGGAAGAACTTTTGATCGGCAGTAATGTGGCGCAGCTTATTGATGACCGCGCAACGCTTCAGATGGGAATCGGCACCATTCCGGATGCGGTACTGAAATGTCTCCACAACCACAAAGACCTTGGAATCCATACCGAAATGATCAGCGATGGCATCGTAGATCTTGTGGCCAACGACGTCATTACGAATAAATTTAAAGGAACACATTCGAACCGTACGATCACGAGCTTTGCCTTTGGAACCCGAAAACTTTATGACTATATTGACGACAATCCATCCTTCGCATTTATGGATGTGGAACATGTGAATTACCCGATCAATATCATGAAAAATAAAAACATGGTCGCGATCAATTCAGCCATCGAAATTGACCTCACCGGACAGGTTTGCGCAGACTCTATCGGAACTTTTCAGTTCAGTGGAATTGGTGGCCAGATGGATTTCATGCGTGGTGCGGCATTGGCTGAAGGTGGAAAACCTATCATTGCCATTTCCTCAAGAACCAAAAAAGGCGTACCGCGGATTGTGCCGTATCTAAAGCCCGGTGCCGGTGTAGTAACAACCCGCGGCCACATTCATTATGTTGTGACCGAGTTCGGCACCGCTTATCTCTACGGAAAAAGTTTAAGACAAAGAGCCAAAGCCCTTATTGAAATTTCGCATCCCGATGACCAGGAGATGCTGGAGAAAGCAACTTTCGAAAGATTTAGATGTCTTTAAATCACAATCAAATCCCGACTTTGTTCGGGATTTTTGGTTTTTATAATTAAAATTGAAAAAAAATTTAAAACAGCTTCAAGCAGCGATAATTTTTCTTACCCTAAATTTTTTGTAATTTGGCATATCTAAAAATTACAGAAATGTCAACACTCACTTTCGCCGAAAAAATCGCTCAGGCTGAAAATTTTCTTCCCATCAACGGGACCGATTATATCGAATTTTACGTAGGAAATGCCAAGCAGGCCGCCCATTTTTACAAAACCGCTTTCGGGTTTCAATCTGTTGCATATGCCGGACCGGAAACGGGTGTTCGGGACAGAGCGTCTTACGTCGTTCAGCAGGGAAAAATCCGCCTTGTGTTTACATCGGGTTTAAATTCCAGCTCGCCAATCTCCGAACACCAGAAAAAGCATGGCGACGGTGTGAAGATTCTTGCGCTTTGGGTTGATGATGCCTATTCAGCTTTTGAAGAAACCACCAAACGCGGCGCAAAACCTTACTTGGAACCGGTCACGCTAACTGATGAACACGGCGAAGTGCGCATGTCTGGCATTTACACTTACGGTGAAACCGTGCACATGTTTATCGAAAGAAAAAATTACAGCGGCGACTTCATGCCAGGTTACCAAAAATGGGAAAGCAACTACAACCCTACAGAAGTTGGCCTTTTATACGTAGATCACTGCGTAGGAAACGTGGGTTGGGACAGAATGATTCCGACTGTAGAATGGTATGAAAAAGTGATGGGTTTTGTGAATATTCTAAGTTTCGATGATAAACAGATCAACACCGAATATTCCGCGCTGATGTCTAAAGTGATGAGCAACGGAAACGGTTATGCTAAATTCCCGATTAACGAACCTGCGGAAGGCAAGAAAAAATCCCAAGTGGAAGAATATCTCGATTTTTACGAAGGTGAAGGCGTACAGCATATCGCTGTGGCGACCAAAGATATCGTAAAGACAGTAACCGAACTGAAAGCGCGCGGCATCGAATTTCTGCCCGCGCCGCCGAACTCGTATTACGAAATGGTGCCGGAACGTGTCGGCACCATCGACGAAGACCTCAAAACACTTTCGGATCTTGGTATTCTGATCGATTGTGATGAGGAAGGTTATTTGCTGCAGATATTCACCAAACCGGTTGAAGACCGCCCTACTCTTTTCTTTGAAATCATTGAAAGACATGGAGCGCAAAGTTTCGGTGCGGGAAATTTTAAAGCACTTTTTGAAGCTTTGGAAAAAGAACAGGAAAGACGCGGGAACCTTTAAGAACCGGATCTTCGGTCCACAATTTCAAATCGAGATGAAAAAAATAGTTTTCACGGTTATGCTTTCGGCTTTTGGTGTATTTGGAAATGCCCAATATGCGGCCATCAATGCGGTACTGGACCATCTGGAAGCGCGGCGTGGCGTTGATAAGAATTTAAAAAACGTAAATCTTGATCAGGCGAAATTTGTCTTAATTAAAGAATTCGATGATCATACCGAAAGAAGTTTTATCCTCATCAAAGACAATATTTTGACTTACGTGGAAATGTTCGATGACAAGCAAACAGGCCAGAGTTCTTCAAATGTATTCTCAGGTGACGTAATCCGCTCTCAGCACAACATCATCTCGCTTCGCGCAGATAAACTTGAAGGACAGAAAATCGCTTTACCGGTGACAAAAACGCTCCTGCTCACGAAGCAAAAAAAGACACTTTATCTTATCGATGTCAATACGAAAGAGCGGTGGATCGAAGAAAGCGCATTAACCAAAAAATAAATCAATACAACTAATTATAAAGGTTCAAAGTCTAAAATTAAATTTAAACTTTGAACCTTTTCTTTAAAATAAAATACAATGAAATCTTTTGTCAACTACGATCAGAATTCAGATTTTTCAATTCAAAACATACCGTTTGGCGTCGCGGTATTCGATCAGGAATATATCGCCTGCTGCACGCGTATCGGTGATATTGTAATTGACCTCGCAACGCTTTACGACTACGGATACTTTGATGAGATCGACGGAATTAACGAAAATGTTTTTGAAGCCTACACTTTAAATGAATTTATAGAACTCGGTAAACCTGTCACCAATTCCGTGCGGCTTAAAATTCAGGAACTTCTAAGCGAAGATTCCAAACTTGCCAACGACGAGAAAACCAAAGAAGATTGCTTTTTCGATCTCGACAAGGTGAAAATGATGATGCCCGTGCATGTGCCTAACTATACCGATTTCTACAGCAGCATAGAACATGCGACCAACGTGGGTAAAATGTTTCGTGATCCCGCTAATGCGCTTCTTCCAAACTGGAAGCATCTGCCGGTAGGATACCATGGCCGCGCTTCGTCTATCGTGGTTTCAGGTACCGACATTATCCGCCCAAAAGGTCAGACTAAGCCTGCTGACGCCGATTCGCCTGTTTTCGGTCCTTGTAAACAGCTAGATTTTGAACTTGAAATGGCTTTTATTGTTAACAAACACACCGAAATGGGCGAAAGCATTTCGACCTCGGAAGCTGAGGACGCTATCTTCGGAATGGTGCTGTTTAACGACTGGTCGGCGCGTGATATCCAAAGCTGGGAATATGTACCGCTCGGGCCATTCTTAGGTAAAAATTTCGGGAGTTCTATTTCACCGTGGGTGGTCACTTTAGAGGCTTTACAACCATTCAGAACGACATCGCCAGTGCAGGAACCGGCAGTATTAGAATATTTACAATTTGAAGGAGACAAAAATTACGACATCCATCTTCAGGTTTATCTGCAACCCGAAAACGGCACCGAATGCCTTATCAGCGAAAGCAATTACAAATTCATGTACTGGAATATGGCGCAGCAGCTCGCGCATCATACTGTGAACGGCTGTAATATTGAAGTTGGCGATATGTATGCTTCGGGAACTATTTCAGGTGAAAATCCAAATTCTTACGGATCGATGCTGGAACTTACTTGGCGCGGGCAAAATCCTTTGAAACTTAATGACGGCCAGGAAAGAAAATTCATTCAGGATCATGACACCGTGATTATGCGCGGCTATGCTGAGAAAGACGAAATCAGAGTTGGTTTCGGTGAGGTTAGTGGAAAGATTTTACCTGCAAATTAACATTAGATGAAAACAGTTACCCCTTCCGAATTCGGCAATTTAGAACTGCAAACCCTTTTGCAGACGGCCATCGCGCCGCGTCCGATCGCATTGGCATCCACAATTGACGAGAATGGGAATTCTAATTTAAGCCCGTTCAGCTTTTTTAATTTATTCAGCACGAATCCGCCTGTCGTTATCTTTTCGCCATCGCGAAGAGTGCGGGACAATACGACAAAACATACACTAGAAAACGTACATCAAACCGGCGAAGTGGTGATTGGAATCGTGAATTATCCGATTGTACAGCAAGTCTCGCTTTCATCTACGGAATACGGACATGGAGTGAACGAGTTTATAAAGTCCGGGCTCACAATGGAGGACGCAGAACTTGTGAAACCAAAACTCATCAAAGAATGTCCGGTCAACTTTGAATGTAAAGTTATGGAGGTTAAAGCACTTGGCAAGGAGGGTGGCGCCGGAAATCTTGTGATCTGCGAGATCATTAAAATCCACATCCGCGAAGAATACCTGAATGACGACGGAAAACTCGATCAGAAAAAACTGGATCTTGTAGCACGCCTGGGTGGCAGCTGGTATTCCAGGAATAACGATGGTAATCTGTTCGAAGTTCCGAAACCGTTGGTTACGCGGGGAATTGGATTTGATCAGCTTCCGGACGCAATTAAATATTCCAAAATATTTACCGGAAACGATTTAGGAATGTTAGCGAATGTAGAAACGTTGCCGGACGGAATCTTCACAGAAGATGAAAGTAGTCATGTCATTGCGCAGGAACTGTTGCTTCAAAACAATGTGAATGAAGCCTGGAAGTCTTTAATTAAATAAAAAAAGGAGCGAAAATTTTCGCTCCTTTTGTAATTATTCGTCTTTATGTGTAATACTTAAATCCTTGTTGAGGTCTGGGTTAATCTTAAGATATCGTTTCTTCTCATTATTTCTGAGACGGATATTCAGCATTTCGACAACCAAACTGAATGCAAGACACGAATAGATAATATTCTTGCTTACATGCTGGTGGATACCTTCTGCGACGAGCATCACCCCGATCACGACGAGGAATGACAATGCGAGCATCTGTAAGCTTGGATACTTGTTGATGATCCTTGATATCGGGCCGGCAAAGGCCATCATAATACCTATTGAAATTACCACCGCAATAATCATCAGCAATACATTATCTACGAGACCAACCGCTGTAAGAATCGAGTCGAGTGAGAATACCATGTCGATAAGGATGATCTGGATAATAACCATCGTCATCAGCGACGAGGCTGAAGATTTGGATTTGTGCGTTTCTTCGTGAGGCTGCATTTTTGAATTGATCTCGAAAGTACTTTTCCCGATAAGGAAAATACCACCCAAAAGCAGGATTATATCTTTCCAACTCAGCGCCAACGGAAGATCTGTGCCCGGCTCGTTGAACCAACTGAGCGTGAGGACGGGATCTTTAAGTGAAATAATCCAGTTGATCATGAGAAGCAGAATTACTCGGAAAATCATCGCAAAAGCCAATCCAAGGTTTCGTGCAAACCGTTGCTTCTCTTTCGCAAGTTTATCCGAAATAATGGAGATGAAGATAATATTATCTACTCCCAGCACAATCTCCAGGAATGTGAGTGTAAGCAAGCTAATCCAGATCTGCGGTTCGGCAAAATTCGGGAGTTCTAAGGCGGCAAATAGATCCATTACAGAATTATAATTTTATGTAATCGTAAAAATACTTTATTTTGGTTCAAAGGCTATATTAAATTTTATTGCTATGCTGAAAGTGCGTGTTAAGAAATGAAATGGCTGTAGACGCGGCGCGGGCAAGATCTTTTGGGAGATCTTTGCTTAGCCACGGTTCGGACGCGCCGAAGGTGTGATTTGCGTTTTCCAGAATTTCGAGTTCCGAATTTTTGCACCATTCGTTGAGCAGAAAAGCTTCTTTATCTTTCACTGCATCGTCACTGGATCCCTGCACGATGAGTAAAGGTTTTTCTAAATGTTGTGCGGCATACTGAACAGAAAAACGCTGCTCGTTTGCACGATAATCTTCGTAAAACTGGTAGTAATGAGGCATCTGCTGCTTTGTGCGCGCATTTTCGGAATACATGACACCCGAATTCTTCCAGTCTTCCATACGGTCGCCGGACGGAAAACGATACCCAAAATGACTCACGCCGGCTAATGAAATCGCCGCTTTTACGCGTGCATCTTCGAAAGCTTTTATCAACGTTATTCCGCCGCCGCGGCTGTGGCCCATCAGCGCAACTTGATTGGGATCTACCTCGTCAAGCTGACTGAAATGATTGATGACAGCGTCACAATCCAGCATTTCTTTCGAAAAATTATTATGCCCGAACGCTTCGAGGTCTGCGAACTCAGTAGGGTTTTCTACCGTAGTTCCGTTATGTGAAAAATTGAATTTCACAAAATAGAATCCTGCTTCAGCAAACTTTTCGGCCATAAGGTCCCAGGCACCCCAGTCTTTGTAGCCTTTGTAGCCGTGCGCGAAAATCACGAGCGGCAGCTTCGCAGAAGATTTAGGGTAAAAGGCATCGGCCAGAAAGTTTCTGGTAGATGAGTTCTCGATAAGGAGGTTTCTGCTGATAATCAGGTCTGTATTTGATGTTTGCATTTAAAATTCAATTACATTTACAAAAATTAATCGATGAGAATTGTTTTGATTCTGTTTTTGGTTTGTTCCTCTGCAATTATCGCGCAAAAGAACGAAGTTAAGACCAATCTTCTGAAATTTCCGGAACTGAGTTATGAACGCAAACTAGCGCATCATTTCTCCACCGGTGTGCATGCCGCGACAGGCATTTCTAAACGGTCGGACGACACACAAAACCGCATTTTCCTGAAAGCTTTCGGACGGTATTATGTGCAGGAAAATCAGGATTTCAACAAGTTCTTCCTGCAATTATCTTTCCTGTACAACCGGGACGAATTTTTTCCGTCTTCAGACCCCAATGTCAGGCATCGTGTTGGTATGTACGATGAGGCGGGAGTTCTGGCGGGACTTGGATATAAATTCATTATTAAAAAAAGATTTAGCATAGACGTTTATGGCGACGTGGGTGCGGAATTTCTTCATCCTGAGGCTATCCTGCCGGTTATTATTGATGCGGGTCTGAGTGTTGGATATCGTTTCTGATGTTTCTATAGTTGAAATTCTACAATGACTTTGACTGGTACTGCTTTTTGTTTTTGAAAAAGCCCTTAATATTTTGCGTGGCCCGCGTGAGCGATTGCAGCGGCATCCTCCAGTGCGCGGCAGCGCGCGGGAGATATAGCGGAAAGCGCGACCCACGCGGCTGCGAAAGCAGCCGTGTGGGGCACGCCCAAAAAAAATCACCCATTAAAAAAAATGAGTGATTCTGTTTTTACCAGATTTTGATTCTTTCTTCCGGTGCTTTATAGAGTTTGTCTCCAGGTTTCACATCGAACGCCTTGTAGAAGGAGTCCTGATTAACCAACGGCCCGAATGCGCGGAAGTAGCCCGGCGAATGCGGATCGGTTTTCACCTGATTGATCATATACTGCTCGGTAGATTTTGTTCTCCAAACGGTGGCCCAACTCATAAAGAAACGCTGATCCTGCGTGAAACCGCTTATAAGTCCCGGATCGCCTTTGTCTTTAAGATACATCTGCAGCGCAGTATAGGCTACGGCTACACCTCCAAGGTCACCGATGTTTTCGCCGCTTGTAAATTTTCCGTTGATGAAGCTTCCTTTTACTGGCTCATACTGGCTGTACTGATCTGCAAGCTGGCCTACTTTTTCGTCAAAGTTTTTACGGTCAGCGTCAGTCCACCAGTTATTGAGGTTTCCGTCGCCATCAAAACGCGAACCTGAATCATCAAAACCGTGAGAGATCTCGTGACCGATTACCGCACCGATTCCGCCAAAATTCACCGCAGGATCTGCTTTGAAATTGAAAAACGGCGGCTGAAGGATTGCAGCAGGAAACACGATTTCGTTGTTCGAGCCGCTGTAATAAGCGTTTACGGTTTGTGGTGACATGCCCCATTCGGTCTTGTCTACCGGCTTGCCTACTTTATCTAGATTTTTAGCATATTGCCATTCGGTTACTTTCTGTAGGTTGGTGTAGTACGATCCACCCTCTGCAGGTGAGGCTAACTGCAGTTTCGAATAATCTTTCCACGTGTCTGGATACGCGATTTTCACGCTGAATTTCGACAGTTTTTCCTGTGCTTTCACTTTGGTTTCAGGCGACATCCAGTCAAGGTTTGCGATGTGGTATTCAAAGCCTTTTTTTAAGTAACTGATGTACGTCTCCATCTGCTCTTTAGCACCGGCAGGGAAGTATTTCTCAACATATAGTTTACCGAAAGCTTCTCCTAAAGTACCGTTCACCACACCAAGACCGCGCTTCTCCATCGAGCGCTGCTCTTTCTGGCCCTGAAGATATTTTGAATAAAAATTGAAGTTGATCTCATCAAGTTTCTGATCAAGATTGGTTGCATTGCTGGAAACCATACGTGCTTTAAGATACTCCTTGATCAATGGAAGCGTGCGTTCATTCATCCAGCTATCCATTGTCTGAAGATATTTAATCTCGCTTACGATTACTTTATCGGTATTTACGCCTACAGAAGTAAGATAATTCGGCAGGTTGATACTTTTAACTAATGCCGGAAGTTCCGAAACATTTTTCGGGTTGTATCTTAGATTGGCATCGCGGTTCTGCTCGTTGGTAAGAAGATTCTGAGCCAACTGCTTTTCGAAAGCCACAACACGCTGAGCGGTTTGGTCGGCATTTTTATAACCCAATACAGTGTACAGCTGTGCAAGATAATTCTTGTACTCACCGAGTGTAGCGGCATTAGATTCGCTCTCTTTCTGGTAATAGTCACGTCCTAAACCTAAGCTCGGTCCACCGAAATAAACCGCGTTCATCTTAGAGTTTTTCAAATCCGGACCTACTCTCCATGCATATAATGGATTGTCGCCGGTTTTTGTGGCTCCGATTAAATATTTTTGAAGATCTGCAATACTTTTGATCTGATCGATCTTTGCAAGGTCGCTTTTGATAGGGTTGAGACCATCGGCATTACGCTTGTCCCAGTTCATGAATGTTCCGTACAGTGCCTGGATTTTCTGACCCTCGGATCCGGGTGCAAACTGATCGGACAGTATCTTGTTTAGGATTTCAAGTGACGCTACGTCTACATCTTCACGAAGTGCATTAAAACTTCCCCATGAGGCCTTATCTGAAGGAATTTCTGCGGTTTTCACCCAGTTGCCGTTCACATAGCTGAAAAAATCGTCCTGCGGACGCACAGTGGTATCCATGTAATCTAAGTTGAGGCCTTCTTCAGCAACCACGGTTTTAGTCTCTGTGGCCACGGTTTGGTTCTCAGCGGTGGACTTGTCTGCTGTGCTGGCAGTGCCACAGGAATGCAGAAATACAATACCCGAAAAAGCGAGTGCGCTTATCGTAATTCTATTCATATCAAAATTTTTATTTATTATTAAGTCGGTTATTTTTCAAAGTTGTTACACCAACGCTCTGCGTAAATTTAAGATATGTTGGCGGAAAAAAAAAAGGAGTGTTCTGAAGTGTGATCTTTTAATTTTAATTTAAATGACAGGTTAAGTTTAAATTAAAATTAAAATCCACTTCGTCTAACATGAGAATCGGCATTTATTATCGTAGATCAATTCACGATAGATAGGAGTGCTGTAATTTTGCACCATAAAGTTTAATATAAAACCCAAAAAACAAAATATTATGTCAACAAAATGGAATTTAGACCCGGCACATAGTGAAATTACTTTTAAAGTAAGACACATGATGATCTCTAACGTAAAAGGTGAGTTCAAAGATTTTAATGTTGAGCTGGATGCGGAAGATGATACATTTAAAAATGTAAAAGTGAAAGCAACTGTAGACTCCGCTTCTATAAACACCAACAACACAGACCGCGACAATCACCTTAAAAGCGCTGAATTTTTCAATACTGAAGCACACCCGCAAATTACTTTCGAAAGCGATTCGCTTACCGAAAACGGGTCCGGCACACTTACAATCAACGGTGTTTCAAAACCAATTACTTTGGATGTAGATTTCGGCGGTACCAACGTAGACCCGTGGGGACAGACAAAAGCAGGTTTCTCATTTGAAGGGAAAATCAATAGAAAAGATTTTGGCTTGAACTGGAATGCAGCCCTCGAAACCGGTGGCGTAATGGTTTCCGATGAAGTAAAGATCGCAGGTGAACTGCAGTTCGTGAAAGCCTAAGAAAAAACCTCATAGTTTATTATTTTTAATGAAAAATCCACCGGAATCTGATTTCGGTGGATTTTAATTTTTTTAAAAATATGCCCTATCAAACCTGGATTACACCCAGATTGAATTTTTCGGTAATAGGCGCATGATCAGCGGCTTCGATGCCCATTGAAATCCACGTGCGGGTATCCACCGGATTGATTATGGCGTCCGTCCAAAGTCTTGCCGCAGCATACGCCGGCTCCGTCTGTTTTTTGTAACGCTTGGAAATAGTATCAAGAATTTCCTGGTGTTCTTCTTCAGTAATTTCTTTGCCTTGCTTTTTTAATGTCGATTCCTGAATTTGGGCTAAAACCTTCGCTGCCTGGCTGCCACCCAT
Organism: Bacteroidota bacterium; assembly: GCA_023419095.1. Lineage (GTDB taxonomy): Bacteria > Bacteroidota > Bacteroidia > Flavobacteriales > Weeksellaceae > Kaistella. The sequence goes on from JAEZYN010000039.1 coordinate 15,764, forward strand.
CACGGCGATCTCGCTCCACGGCCACGCCACAATCAGCCTCGGATCATACGCTTTGCCACACATAGCATAGTTTCCGGCACCATAAGAATTTCCGGTGATCACGGTGAATTTAGGAACAACGGAGTTGGCTACTGCATTCACCATTTTCGCGCCGTCTTTGATGATACCGCCATGCTCAGATTTTGAACCGACCATAAAACCGGTAACATCCTGCAGGAAAACCAAAGGAATTTTACGCTGGTTACAGTTTGCGATAAACCTCGTCGCTTTGTCGGCGGAATCGGAATAAATTACGCCGCCAAACTGCATCTCGCCTTTGCCGCTTTTCACCAGTTTTCGCTGGTTTGCCACAATGCCTACGCTCCAACCATCAATTCTTGCAGTTGCGCAAATTATTGTTTTGCCGTAATCGGGCTTATATTCGTCAAATTCAGAATTATCGACTAGGCATTTTATAATGTTGTACGTATCGTATTGATCGGCTCTGGACGCCGGCATGTGTCCGAAAATATTACCGATGCTCTCTTTCGGTGGAAAACTTTCGATTCGGTCAAAACCAGCTTTGTCATAAGTTCCAACCGATTTCATAATAGTTTTAATGCGCTCGAGCGCATCTTTGTCATCTTTCGCTTTGTAATCGGTAACTCCGGAAATTTCGCAATGCGTGGTCGCACCGCCTAACGTTTCATTGTCGATATTTTCACCAATTGCGGCTTTCACAAGATAGCTTCCCGCCAGAAATATCGAACCTGTTTTATCTACAATCATCGCTTCATCGCTCATGATTGGGAGATATGCACCGCCCGCGACGCAACTTCCCATCACCGCAGAAATTTGGATGATGCCCATTGCACTCATTTTCGCGTTGTTACGGAATATCCGGCCAAAATGTTCTTTGTCTGGAAAAATTTCATCCTGCATAGGCAGATAAACTCCTGCCGAATCTACGAGGTAGATAATTGGAAGCTTGTTTTCAATAGAAATCTCCTGCGCGCGCAGGTTTTTCTTTGCAGTAATCGGAAACCACGCACCGGCTTTTACAGACGCGTCGTTGGCAACGACGAGACACTGGCGTCCGGAAACATAACCCATCACCACCACGACGCCGCCGCCGGGACAGCCGCCATGTTCTTCATACATACCATACCCCGCAAGCGTACCAATTTCAATGGATTCAGAATTTTTGTCAAGAAGATAGTCAATGCGTTCACGCGCCGTCATTTTTCCTTCGTCGCGCTGTTTTTGAAGGCGTTTTTCGCCACCACCTTTTTTTATGTCGCCCACGAGGCGGTTCAGGTCTGAAAGTTTTAGCTTATTCTGATCTTCGTTCTTGTTGAATTCCAAATCCATTATCTTTATTTTGCCCTAAAGATAGATATTTTAGCAAAAATCCGAAGGTGTAATATGTTGGTTTCCTAAGTGCGCTGGCTATCAGAAAATTATTATGAAATATTTAACACAAAAAGAATTTGCAGACGAAATAAATAGACAGAAGTATCGTTAAATTAGCAGAAATCCTAAAGTAGTTTCATGAATTTTAATTTAAAGTTCCGTTCCTAGTTTATTTTTTTAATAGTTTATTATTTGAAAGCCCCGAAAGTCCTCACAGATTTTTGGGGTTTTTGTTTATAAACGGAGCGGCATTTAAAAAAGTCGGAAATCGGAAACCGATTTGTAAATTTGCGCAACTTTTAAATAATTATGAAGGCTGTTTACAAAAATTCTGCACTGTTCAGGTTGCATCTGATTGTATTTTTATGGGGTTTTACGGCCATTTTAGGAAAGCTGATTGAAGCCAATGCGCAAATCTTGGTTTTCTACCGGATGCTTTTTGCGTCGCTGATTCTGTTTCTGTTTTTCCGCGTTTATAAAGGGCCAAGTTTACGCGTGCCCCGTAAGCTGCTTCTCCAACTAATCATGATTGGCGGCTTCATGGGGTTTCACTGGCTTTTTTTCTTTCATTCGATAAAGGTTTCGAATGTCTCTATCGCACTCAGCTGCCTCTCACTTTCCACCTTGTTCACCTCTATTCTGGAACCTGTCATATTTAAAAGAAAAATAGATGTTTCCGAAGTGGTAATCGGCTTTGTGATCGTCATCTGCATGGGTTTGATTTTTAAAACTGAGTTTCAATATAAAGAAGGAATCTTTTTTGGTGTGCTCACCGCTCTTTTCGGTACAATATTCCAGGTTTTCAACGGGAAGATTTACGGCAAAACCAGTTCGGGGAACATTATTTTTTACGAAATTTTTTCGGGTTTTCTAATTCTTTGCGTCTTTTATTTATTTACAGGTCAAATTTGGCAGGTGGGTGAAATAAGTTACCGCGATTTGGCGTTACTTATATTGCTGGCGGGGGTTTTCACTGCCTACCCGATGTTGGAATCGGTTAGCCTGATGAAGTACATTTCGCCGTTCACGCTGGTTCTCACTATCAATCTGGAGCCTGTTTATGGGATTATTCTGGCATTCTTTATCTTTGGAGAATCGGAGCAGATGAATCCCGTTTTCTACATCGCTTCGGTTATTATGATTGGTGTCATCATCGTGAATGGTGTGCTGAAAGCGCGCAAAAACACAGATACTAAAAACCTGGACATTTGATGAAAAAAATACTTTTCTTTTTACTCATAATATCGGTTAGCTCCTCACAGGCGCAGATCGTGCGTAAATACTCGAACGAGTTTCTGAGTATTGGTGCCGGTGCACGCGGCCTGGCAATGGGTGGCGCCGTGATTTCAAATCAGGGCGATGTCTATTCCCCGATGTGGAATCCGGCCGGACTCATCGATATAGACCGCGACTGGCAGGGTGCGGCCATGCATGCCGAATATTTTGAATCAATCGCCAAATACGATTATCTCGCTTTCGCAAAACCTCTCGATAACAATGGCGGTGTGTTTGCGGTTTCACTTGTGAGACTTGGTGTTGATAATATTTTAAATACCACACAACTGATTGATTCCGAAGGCAATATAGATTACGACAAAATTACGAGCTTTTCACAGTCAGATTATGCTGCGTTGCTTTCGTATGCATTTCGGCCCGGCGGTGATCACCGGTTGGCAGTAGGTGTGAATGCAAAATTGGTTTACCGGAACGTGGGCAAATTCGCCAGTGGCTACGGATTTGGGTTTGATCTGGGCGTGCTTTACAACGCGGATTCCGGCTGGAACTACGGCGCAATGCTGCGCGATGCAACCACTACAGTGAATTTCTGGACGGTAAATCAGGACGAACTTTCTACCGTGGTAAATGGTGAAGAATTTAACCCTGCTCCCGCAGATAAACTGGAGATTACGATGCCGAAACTGAATTTAGGCATCAGCCGGAATTACGAAATCAACCGTGATCTGGAGCTAACACCCGAAGCCGGCCTTAATATAGATTTTGCAAAAACTGCAGCTCTTCTTTCAACAGATTTCGCAAGCATCACACCTTATGCAGGCGCGGAACTTCGTTTTCAGGATATGATTTTTGTGCGGCTTGGTGTGAACAGATTTCAGACAATAACTGATATTGAGGACCTGAAACGGAAAGTTTCATTCCAACCAAGTGCGGGGATCGGAATTAAATACCAGGGCCTGACGCTCGATTACGCCATTACAAATTCAGGAATCGGCGGATCAAACTTTTACTCCAATTTCTTCTCTCTGAAACTGGATATGGGCGATTTCAGAAACTAAGAACTTCAAAAAACATTCGCAATGAAACGCATTTTTTACCTTGTTTCCTTTCTTGCTTCGGCATTTTTTTTCGGCCAGACAATTTCGGGTTACCGTTATATCACGGTTTCGCAGTCCAAAGATTTTGCGAATGATAAATTTGGCTTGTACACATTGCTAAGTTCAAAACTCCAGGCAAAAGGTTACACGGTTTTAGGAAATGACAGAGCACTTTGGCCTGCTGATGTAGCTTCGGACCCGTGCAGCGTTCTGCAAGGCAATGTAGAAAACATCAGTAGTTTACTTAAAAATAAACTTCGGATAAGTTTCGTGGACTGTCGGGGAAATGCAGTTGGCAGTTTCGAAGGCCGTTCAAATATTAAAGAATATGAAGAAGGTTATCAAGACGCACTTACTCTTGCGAGCAATCTTTTTCCCGGTTACAGTACAGTAGCCACAAACGCAGATACCAAGACACATATAGTGGACGATGTGAAGCCAAAGACAGTAACTAAAACGGACACAAAAGTGGAGAAGGTAGAACCAACAGTGCAAAATTCAGCACAGAAATTCAGTAATGGCAGCTTGAATCTAAACCGAATCATTATTTCGGATTTGCAGTTTATTCTTGCATCCGCAGATAATTCAGTTCCGTTTGCGATTTTTAAAGAATCAACAAAAAAGGAAATCTATCGTGTTCAGCTGCAGGATGGTACGCAAACATTAGGTTATTTAGAAAACGGCAACCTCGTTATAGAAATGCCCAATCCTGACGGTAGTTTCAGAAAAGAAACATTCACCAGAAAATGATTTTTATTAAAGGTTTGAATTAAAGTATTCCCAAACCAGCCCGCCACGGCTCTTGCCTAAAATTTCTTCTAAGGTTTCTCGCGAAGATTCTCTCACCCTTTTCACAGATTTTAATTTGCCCAACAGCAGTTCCACCGCTTTTTCACCGATGCCCGGAATTTCTTCAAGCTCAGATTTTATGGTTGAATTTTTCCTGCGTGTGCGGTGATGTTTTACGCCGAAACGGTGCGACTCGTCCCTAACGCGCTGAAGTATTTTTAATGTTTCAGATTTTTTGTCCAAGTAAAGCGGGATCGGATCTTCGGGAAAATAAATTTCTTCGAGACGTTTTGCGATTCCGATGATCGTAATTTTTCCGTACAGACCGAGCAATTTCAAACTTTTCACCGCGGATGACAGTTGGCCTTTTCCACCGTCTATCAATATCAACTGCGGCAGTGGCGCACCTTCGTCCAAGAGGCGGCGGTACCGGCGGTGAATTACTTCTTCCATCGTAGCAAAATCGTTTGCGCCTTCTACGGTTTTGGGATGAAAGATTCGGTAATCAGCTTTGCTTGGTTTGCCGTTTTTGAAGACTACACATGCCGAAACCGGATTCGTTCCCTGAATGTTCGAGTTGTCGAAACCCTCAATATGCCTCGGTTCTACTGGCATGCGGAGCAGTTTCTGCATCTCTGCCATGATTCGATTGGTATGGCGTTCGGGATCAACGATCTGTACTGCTTTCAGTTTTTCGATACGGTATTCTTTCGCGTTTTTTTCTGAAAGTTCTACGATACGCTTTTTGTCTCCAACTTTTGGTACAATCAGTTTTACGTTCGGAATTTCAAGCCCAAGATGGAAAGGCAACAGGATTTCCTTAGAATCTGAACTGAATTTTTGTCGGATCTCAATCATTGCTTCCTCCAAAATATCTTCATCGCTTTCTTCCAGCATTTTTTTGATCTCGGTGGTAAAACTCTGAATGATGTTTCCGTTCTGTATTTTGAAATAATTTACATAAGCTGCCGTTTCATCGCTCGTCATCCCGAAAACATCGACATCATTTATGGACGGATTTACCACGGTATGTTTGTGCTGATAATTTTCAAGCAGGTCCAATCTTTCCTTTACGATATGCGCATCTTCAAACTGAAGATTCTGTGCATAATTTGTCATCTGGGCTACCAGATATTCCTTGGCCTTGCGGAAATCACCTTTGATGATCCCGCGTATGGCATCAATTTTCTGGTCGTAATCTTCTTTGGATTCCAGCATTTCACAGGGTCCCTGACAGTTTTTGATATGAAACTCGAGACAGACTTTATATTTACCCTCCGCAATTTTTTCGGGCGCGAGATTCAGCGTGCACGTCCTGAGTTTATAAATATGTTTAATGGTGTCCAGCAACACTTTGGCAGGACGCACCCGTGCATATGGCCCAAAATATTCAGAGCCGTCTTTGATCATGGTACGGGTGAGGAAGATGCGCGGAAAATCTTCGTTTTTAATGCATATCCAAGGATATGATTTGTCATCCTTTAGCATCACATTGTAGAAGGGCTGATGCTCCTTGATCAGGTTATTTTCCAGCAACAGCGCGTCATACTCACTGGGGACGATGGTGGTTTCAAGTCTGTTGATCTTTGAAACCATTATGCGCGTCCGGTAGCCTGGCAGGTTTTTATTAAAATAAGACAAAACCCGCTTCTTAAGATTTTTAGCTTTCCCGACATACAGCAGCTGGTCATTTTTGTCGAAATACCGATAAACGCCCGGTTCTGACGGCAAGGTTTTCAGCTGAAGTTCAAGATTAGGATTCATAGGACAAAAATAGGCAAAAACACAGAACTGCGAACCTAACTACTTTTTTATAACTAAATACGAATCATTAAAAAATCACAGATTCATTGATGCCTGTTAGGGTGTTTTCACAAGTTTTATGACAGCGGGATATTGTTATTTTTGAGCGGATTTTAAGAGCCAGCACGTGTAGTTGTCTTTAAAAATTTAAAAAAACTAAACCATGAGAACAAAATTGATGTTGCCGGCAATCTTGCTTGCACAAATACTGTGTGCACAATCCACTGATAACCAGTCTCAACTGCAGCAACATGAACAGGAAATAGAGGAACTCAGCCGTCAGGTGCAGTATTACAAGAATACCCTGAACGTAAACAAGGCGGTAAGAAGTGCAACATTTGAGAACGTAAGGTTTGATCTGACACAGGTGATAGGCTCTAAAAAAGATGGCACCGTGGAGGTGAATTTTCTGTATACGAATATAGGCCCAACTCGCCGCTCACTGCAGTGTGAGCGTGCCCAGATAGTAGATCCGCAAGGCAATCAGCATATAACCACTCAAATGTACATAGCCCCGAACGGAAGAATAGTGGCAAACGAAGTGCTTCCAAGAACAGCATACCGGGGCGGACTGCTCTTTAGAAAACAAAACAGCTATTTCCCCACCATCCGCGCACTTTCGTTATATGTGTATCCGCAGGATAACTTTTCAAATCCCGTTCCTGTAGTTTTTGAAAATATACCCATAATCTGGCAATAAAGCCACAGTGGGATCTTATTCAAGTAAGACAAAATTCCCCAAAAACTGAGTAAGTTTTTCATTTTTTTAGGCTGATTAAAAACTGTACTTTTAGCCTAAAATGTAATTAAATGAAAATCTACGGCAGAGACCAATTTACTATTTCTGATATATACAGTATTCTGGAAAATCCAGCTTATGCAAGACTGGACGATGCGGCACGCGCACAAATCCTAAAATCGCAAAACAATGTCCGTCAAATTGTGGAGTCCAACCGCACAGTGTACGGAATAAACACCGGATTTGGACCGCTCTGCGACGTGAAAATTTCGGAGGACGAAACTGCGCAGCTTCAGCACAATCTGATTATTTCTCATGCCGTGGGCGTGGGAAAACCGATTGCTAAGGAGCTTTCAGCCATCATGATAATCGCCAAGGTACATGCGTTGTCGAAAGGATTTTCCGGCGTTTCGCTCGAAGTTATCGAGAGGCTGCTAGTGATGCTTGAAAAAGACATAATTCCGGTAGTTCCCGAGCAGGGTTCGGTAGGCGCATCGGGTGATTTGGCGCCTTTGGCTCATTTGGTTTTACCACTTTTAGGCCTCGGAAAAGTCTGGTGGAAAAACGAAATTTCGGATGCCAATGTTGTACTGGATGAAAATGGTCTGGAAAAACTGAAATTAGGCCCAAAAGAAGGCTTGGGATTAATCAACGGGACACAATTTATATTGGCGCACGCTGTTTCAGGCCTGAAAAAATTCGAATACCTGCTGGATTTGGCTGATCTGACGGCCGCGATGAGTTTGGAAGCATATCAGGGCTCAGCCAGTCCGTTTAAGAAAGAACTGCACGAAATCCGGCCTTTCAACGGCAGTCAGAAAGTGGCAGCAAGAATGCGGATGTTCCTGGAGAATTCCGAGAATATGGAGTCACACTCAGCGTGCAACCGGGTTCAGGATCCTTATTCAATGCGGTGCGTACCACAAGTACATGGTGCGAGCCGAAATGCCTATGAACATCTGAAAAATTTAACCGAAACAGAACTAAATTCAGTAACGGACAACCCTATAGTTTTAAGCAGCGAAGAATCGATCTCGGGAGGAAACTTTCATGGGCAGCTTCTTGCCTTGCCACTGGACTATGCGACACTGGCTGCTGCCGAACTCGGAAATATCTCAGACAGAAGGAGCTACCTTTTACTGGAAGGAAAATTCGGTCTGCCCAGGCTTTTAACCGAAAGTTCGGGACTTAATTCTGGATTTATGATACCACAATATACTTCCGCAGCTTTGGTAACGGAAAATAAAACACTGTGTTTCCCGGCGTCGGCTGATTCTATCCCGACCAGTTTAGGGCAGGAAGACCATGTATCAATGGGAAGTATCTCGGGCAGAAAGTTCAACCAGGTTTTGGGAAATTTAGAAAATATATTGGCTGTAGAACTGATGTTCGCGGCACAGGGACTTGAGTTTCGCCGTCCCGCAAAATGTTCTGATTATGTGGAAAACGCATTTGAACTGATCCGGACTAAAGTCCTAAAACTGGAAGATGACCGGCTTATTGGTGAGGATATATTGGCGATAGCTGAGATTATCCGGCAGAGAAAGTTTATTGTAAATTAAAATATTATGAAAAAGAAAATAATTTGCGGGATCTTCCTATCCATCGGAATTTTTTCCTTCGGACAGACCACAAAAGACAAGAAGATAGAAGATCTGATGGCGACGATGGGAACTATGGAAAGTATGAAGACAACGTTTGAATACATGATTAAATATTATCAGGATAATAATCCAGAAATATCGGTGGAATATTGGGAAAGGGCAAGAAAAATGGTTGATTACCAAGATCTGATATATAAAATGGCACCGGTTTATAGTAAACATTTCACTGAGCAGGAAATCGATGACCTGCTGCATTTCTACCAATCCGATACAGGCAAGAAAATGATCGACAAAATGCCGGCAATTTTACAGGAAAGTATGGAAATCGGCCAAAGATGGGGTGCAGAAATGGCTAAAAAAATTGAAGAAAATATTCGGGCCGCTGCAAACAGTGAGCAATACACTCCGCCGCCGGCACCAATGCGGTCTAAGTAATAAATTTTCATATATGCAGAACTGCAAGATGCGGATTACTGCAAACAAAATTAATTTGAGAGTGTAATATATTCCAGCCAGCCATAAGAATATATTCTTCCTGACATCTGTATTCATGATGCGCATTAATTTATATTTAAATACAAAAACCTCAATCAAATAAATGATTGAGGTTTAAAAAAAACTGGCGGCGACCTACTCTCCTCTCGTCATGGGTGACGAGACAGTACGATCGGCGCAGCCGGCTAATTGTAGCTTGTATATCCAATTG